>DATEHD010000358.1:0-4031 GCA_035279765.1 Candidatus Krumholzibacteriia bacterium
GTCTCGCTCATGAGCGCGAGCTCGTTATGGTCGGGATCCTGGAAGTGAGCGAGCCACACGTCGGTGGTTTCGCCGCGATGCACGATGCGGGGTTCGTGCGTAAACGGAACGCCGCGCTCGGCCAGCGCCCGGTACGCCATATTCATATCGTCCACCTTGAAATAGACGATGGAGGAGGAATCCGCACTCTTCTTTTCGGGGAGTCCGAGCATGAGGCGCACATCGCCGGCCTGAAAAAACGCCATCCCCGGCGCTTCGAAGAGGAACGGCACACCGAGCGTGTCGCGGTAGAACGCTGCCGCGCGCGGTACATCGCGGACCGTGAGCGCCACCTGTGCGATGGCGGATAGTCCGAAGGTCTTTGCCGATTCCACTGCGGCCTCCTGTGCGTCGCAACAAATCATAGCATGCGACTGCGAGGGGCCTCAAGGCGCCATGGCCCTTGCGCCGCATCTGTGTTGGTGTAAACTCCCGTGTCCCCATGCGCGACACGATTCTTTCTATTCCCGTCAAGCGCATCAAGCTGGGCGCGCAGCTTTTCATCGCGTTCAGCCTGGTGGCGTACTTCTTTCTCTTCCAGCGCTCGTCGATCACCGATTCGATCCATCACCTGCGCAATTTCGATCTGCGCTGGTTCGCGCTCGGGATCGGGCTCGTTCTCGTGGACTGGGTGCTTGCGGGCACGCGCATCATGTTGTTCGCGAAACGCGTATACAAACCCATCACGTTCGGCGCAAGCTGGCGCAGCTGCATGGTGCACGTGTTCCTGGCCGGCGTCACGCCCTCGCAGACGGGCGGGGCCGCCGCGCAGGTGTACGTGCTCTACCTGGAGGGCATGAAGGCGCTCGACGCCACCGTTTGTTGTTTCGTGGGCGGGTTCATCACCACCGTCATCGTGCTCTTGAGCGGCGCCACGTTCCTGATCTTCCGGACTGACTTGCTCGCACCGGAGCTGCGCACGCTGGCACGCATTTCTTTCGGCGTGTACATCGCCATCCTGGCGGCGATCATTCTTACGCTGACGCATCCGGGGGGGTTCAAACGTGTCTTGCGTTGGCTCCTCACACGCATTCCAAAGGTACGCGATACGCGCGCTGTCGCGCGCGTGTCTCACACCATCGACAACTACCACGACCTGATGACGGGATTCTTCCTGCGCGGGAAGACGATCTTCTTTGCCGGGCTCGTGCTGACGGCGCTGATCTATGTGAACAAATTTCTGATCGGGTGGGTGGTGCTGCGCGGCCTGGGTCTCGAGGCCAGCGTGTGGCAGGCGCTCTACCTGCAGATCATTCCGCTGCTCATTTTCTACTTCTCGCCCACGCCCGGCTCGTCGGGGCTCGCCGAAGTGAGCACGATGGCCGCTTTGGCGCCCGTCCTGCCGAAGAGCTACCAGGCCATTTACGTGCTCGTGTGGAGATTCTTCACGCTGCTGATCAACATGATCGTGGGAGCGGGCGTCGTGATGAGTTATCTCAGCGGCAAGCGCGGCAAGCGATTGACGGAAACAACGACGGACAGCGCTACCGTGGCCCGTTGACGCGCTACTGCTGCGGACAGTAGGGACAGCCCTTGTCGAAGATGATCTCCCACTTGCCGTCTGCTTTGTGGCGCCAGATCGAGCTGAATGTGCCGGTCTGCTTTCCATCGGGACCGAACACGGGCCCCGAGCTCAGCCCCAGCGTGCCCGAATCCAGCACCGACACGGTCTCGGACCGCCACGAGAACGGCGCCTCTTTTCCTTCGTAGAGACTCTTCCAGGCCTCCACGATCGCCGGCTTGCCACGCAGCTCCTTGCGTCCGAAGAAGACCGCTTCGTCGGCAATGAATGTGGCGAATGCAGCGTGGTCCCGGTCCGCCATGGTTTTCGCGAACGCTGTTTCGGTGGCACGAAGCTCGTCCTGGAGCTTCGTTGTGTCGGGCTTCGAGTCCGCCGCCGCGACCGACACAACCGCCACCGACGCACACAGCAAGAGCGTCGCTATCCATTTGTAGGTACCACGCTGCATTCGCACACCTCGTTTATCTACTTGTCGCGATACAGGGCCTTGATGTGACCCCACGTTGACGGCTCCGTGGCCACCGGCTGGAATGACATGTCCACCTGTACGCCGACACGCTGTTCCATTCCGGAGACGGAGTGCGCGCTGTAGCGCATCAGTACACCCGCGGTCCCCGCCGGTGGAGTTTCGGGGAGATCGATGATCATCGGCGGTGACCCGGCATTGATCACGAGTCCGGGGGTTGTGATGGATTGCCACGCCATGCCTTCGAAGTCCGGGTCATTCCATCGTACGGTTCCCTCCGGGAGCAGCGTCGGCGTCGTCGCCATCTCCATCTGATCGATGATCAGAGGATCCGCGCCCGGGTTCGACACTTCCATGTGGAAGCCGAGGCCCGGCGCATCGCTGGTGCCGATCACCGGCCCGTGGTCGGGCGGACACGCCGGCGACGCGGGCTGCTGCGCTTTCGGCACTGTGTACCACATCATGTTCTGAATGCTTATCGACGCGTTGGGGAAAGCGGCGGCCTGGAAAATCATGCTCACCTGGTCTCCACTATTCACGTTCGTCAGATCGGTCGCAATGTGCAACGTTTGGCTGTTCGGGTTGGTCACCGTGGGCACCGGCACCACGTTGTTGCTGCCGAAGACAAACGTGCCCAGGAACAGGCTGTTCGATGAGACGACGTCGAATGACATCGACTTCACGCTGTCGGCGCATGACGTCCCCTCAACGTTGACATCGGTGGTCACCGGCAACGAGGGGCCGCTGCAACCCAGCGCGAATACCGCGCCGAGTCCGACAAGCAAAAGGGGAAGCCGAAGCGAACGGGGTAATATCAGTGACACATCCACGGGACACCTCCGGGAGAACGGCGCACTGCTTTGCGGGGTTGGTTGCCGGCAGACTGCGGCCGGGGACTAGATCATGGCACGAAACTACGAGGCGTTCCAGAGGGGATGGCGGTCAGTTGATGTCGAAGGAACGCAAGCGTGCCATCACCTGGGGATCGGTCATCTCGCCGGCGGTCTCGAGGACGACGTGCACGTCGCGCAACAGCGACTCCTCGATTTCGGCCTTGAGCTCCTGCTTGGCCTGCGCGGGGCCCATCACCACCAGCTCGTCGGGCTGGCCGATATGACGGATGACGTCGCGGTAGAATTCGCCGAGGCGGTTGTCGTATTTCCGTTCCCGCGAGCGCTCGTCGTTGGAGACTTGCGGCCCCCACGGGGTGGCCGTTCGCCAGCCGCCCCGGGCCCGGACGTGACGCCCGGCATCGGAGACGATGGTCTCGAGCGATTCTTCCCCATCATCGATCGCAGCCACGACGGCGCGGCTGTGGTCAATCCATACACACACTTTTCTCATACAGGCGCCTCTGTGCGGTACCGGTCGTATCCCGCGCAATTTCTCCGCGCGCGACCAGGCGCTCCCCATCCGATGACGCGTCCACGTCGATGACGCGGACGGACAACAGCTCCCTGGCAATATCGTCGTTGCTGCTGACGACGACACGCACATATTCGTCAGAAAATCCGCAAAACATCCCATCCGCTGTCCGCGGCTCGAACAATACCCGCAGGTCGCGACCGGCCATGGCCTGATACACCGACTGGCACTGCCGCTGCCCGATCCGGTGCAGATGGTCGCGCCGCCGCTGGATTTCCCGCGGCGCAATCCGCTGCGGCATGGCGTGGGCGCTGGTGCGTGGCCGCGCTGAAAAACTGAAGACGTGCACATTCACGAACGGGAATTCCTCGATGATCCTGCACGAACGCTCGAACGCGGCGTCATCTTCTCCCGGAAATCCGACAATGACATCGGTTCCAAAGGTGATGCCGGTCACCCGCTCCTGCGCGCGGTACATGAAGCGCCGGTAGTCATCGACATGATAGCGGCGCCTCATGCCCGAGAGGACCGCATCGTCGCCGCTCTGGAGCGGGACATGAAGATAAGGGCAAAGCTTGCCTCCGCCGTCCATGAGGTCGAGGACGGCGTCATCGATGGTGGTGGGCTCGATGGAGCTGA
>DATEHD010000359.1:0-4076 GCA_035279765.1 Candidatus Krumholzibacteriia bacterium
AACACGCTGTTGATCGGGTACGGCCAGTCGGCCGCGGTGAGAATCGGGTTGTTGGCGTGACGCGTGAAGAGCTCGGCGGGCGTGTGGCTCATAATGTGGACGGGATCTCCTCGGCGGCCAGCTTCGCTTCCGCCAGTTTGAGTTCGAGTGAGGCCTGCAGGAACGCGAGCGTCGATTCCGCGCCCTGGTTGGCGTTGGGACGGTCGGAGTGCAGACCGTCGCGGCAACCGCCCGTGGTCGGGTCGTAGATGGGAAGGTGCAGGTCGTTGCGACCGAGGAACCAGTCGAACGCGCGGCGCGCTTCCTTGCGCCAGCGCCTGTCGTCAGTCACGCGATACGCTTCGAGACACGCCGACACCATGGCCTGCGCTTCCACCGGCTGCTGATCGAAGCGCGCGCGCTCGAGGTCTTTCGCGTAGAAGCCATTGGACCCGATGGGAACGAAATGATTCTCGGGCGGGTCGGCTTTCTGAACATCCGCGAGCCACGCCAGCGCTTCCAGCCCCACCCGGGTCATCTCGGGATTCGACATCGATTGGCCGCACGTGATGAGCGCGTGCGGGAGTGCGGCGTTGCAGTAGGTGAGACCGGGCTCGAACCAGCGCCACGCGTCGACGTGATTGCGCTCGTAGAGACCGAGGAGACGCCCGGCCAGCTCGTCGCGCACTTTCTCCGCGCGCCGATCGCCGGCGAAACGCTGCAGGTATTCCTCGATGCCCATGAGCGCGAACGCCCACGCGCGCGGACTGGTGGTGGCGCGGATGGCGCTCAGCGCTTTTTCGAACACGCGCCCGGCCATGCTCTGGAGCGCGTCCGTATTGGAACGCCCCAGCACCGTGCCCAGCGCCCACAGGATGCGGCCGTGGCTGTCATCGGAGCCGCTCGCTTCCACCCAGCGACGCTGGTAGTCCATGAAATTGCGAAAGCGTCCCGTCTCGGGGTTGAACGAATACCAGATGAAGGCCAGGTACCGGTGCGCGAGATCGAGGGCTTCTTCGCTCCCCAGCGCCTCCAGCAGTGTCGTCACCAGGAGAGCGCGGGCGTTGTCATCGGTGCAGTAGCCTTCGTTGTAGTTGGGCACCGTGAAAACGGCGTGCTGCAGCATCCCCGTCTCGTCGGTCATGTGACGCAGGTGGTCGAGCTTCAGGGGCGGCTGCTCTCCCATGCGCTGGTCGAGCGGCTTGACCGCAAACGTGGGCGGCTTGAAATGGCGGCGCTCCACGCGCGCGCGCTCGAAGCTCGCCATGTAGCGCTTCGCCACCGCGGGCCAGATCATGTCGCGGCCGAAGACGTAGGCGCGCTTTCGCATCGCGTGGCGTTTGGATTCGTTGCTGAGGAGCTCGATCACCTGTTCCGCGATTGCCGCCGGGTCCTTGAACGGCACCAGCGCGCCGCGCTCGTCGGCGAGCATCTCTTCCGCGTACCAGTACGGCGTCGAGATGACGGCCTTGCCCGCGCCTACCGTGTACGCCAGCGTTCCCGACGTGATCTGGGCTTCGGTGAGATACGGCGTGATGTAGATGTCGGCGGCGCTGATGAACTGCACCAGCTCGTCGAGGCTCACAAAGCGGTTATAGAAGATGACACTGGCGTCGACGCCCTTTTCCTGCGCGAGCCATTCGAGCGAGATCCGGTACGCCTCGCCTTCGCGCTGGATGACGTGCGGGTGCGTGGCGCCCACCACGATGTACACCACGTTCGGATGCTTCTCCAGAATCGCCGGCAATGCGGAAATCACGTTCTCGATGCCCTTGTTTGTCGAGAGCAATCCAAAACTCAACAGCACCATCTTCCCTTCCACGCCGAAGAGGTCCTTGTGAAAACTCGGGTCGACGAAGGGAACGTCGGGAATGCCGTGCGGGATCACATCGATCTTGTCCGGCGACACGTGGTAGATGTCGCGCAGAAAGTCCCGGCCCCGCTCGCTCATGACGACGAGCCGGCTCGAGAATGCGGCCAGCTCTTCCATGACCGCGCGCTGGTCGGGGTTGGGCTCGCGCAGCACCGTGTGCAGGGTGGTGACCACCGGCATGCGCAGCTCGCGCAACAAAGAGAGAATGTGCCGGCCCGCGCGCCCACCAAAAATCCCGTACTCGTGCTGCAGGCACACCAGGTCCACGCTGTTGATGTTCAGGAAGTCGGCCGCGCGCAGGTACGAGTCGACGTCTTTCTCGGTCAGCTCGAAGCGCACACGCGGCGGGTAGGCGTAGCCTTCCTCGGTGTCGTTGACAGGCAGCGAAAGACACGTGGTGGACGGAAACTCCGTCGCGACCGCTTCGCACAGGTCGGTCGTGAAGGTGGCGATGCCACACTGGCGCGGCAGATAATTGCCAATGAACGCAATGCGCCGAATCGGAACATCGGCAGGCTGCTTTTTCATGGTTTCCTTCCCGGCACCCCTGCCAGAAATGACAAAACGGACGACAGCATTGTCGAGCCGCAACCCGTCAATCGTCGGTGTGGCCTGGAAAGTTGAGCGAGCCTGGGAGAGGAATGCTGAACGATGGAGACCGTGGCGGTCGGTGGGCTACTTGTAGAGTACGGCGTAACCGGAAGCGAGTAAAGGACAATCGGGACACCAGGCCAGCAATGATTGCCGCCTCGCGAGGACCAAAAGAAACAACAAGGACCCTGCCATCGTGTGATGACAGGGTCCCGGTGTAGATCGGTCGTGGGCTTCGCTTACCAGCCGCCGCGATCGTTGCGGCTTCCGAAGCTGCGGCCACCGCCGTTGCTGCCGCCATCACGGCGAGGCTTGTCCTGTGCCTCGTTAACCATGAGTGTGCGACCGTCCATTTCGTAACCGTTGAGCGCCTGCATCGCCTTGCCCATGGCGGCGTCTTCGATTTCAACGAAGCCGAAGCCGCGGGGACGACCGGTCTCGCGGTCCATGATGAGAGCGACCGACGACACGTCGCCGTGCTTCTCGAACAACTGACGGACCTGGGACTCGGTGGCGGTAAAGGGCAGGTTGCCCACGTAAAGTTTCTTCATTGTATATGTTCTCCAAATGCCGGCATCCCGGCGAAACGGAAGCGCGCAGCTTGTCCGGCAAATCCGGGAGCCTGCTGGCTTCCAAAACGGAACGACAGCATAGTCGTACCGCAACCCGTCAATCGTCTATGGACCTGGAAAGTTGAGCGAGCCTGGGAGGGAAAGCTGAACGATATGGGACCGAGGCGTTCGAATGAGCTGAGAGGAAGCTACTCCCTTCCAGGAGATGTGTAAAGAAGAATCTCTAGAGCTACTTTTTGCGCTTCTTCACCGGTTTGCGACGCGGCGCGCGACGGTCCAATGATTCAATGTGCCAGCGCAATGCGTCGTTCATCATTGCCTCCTGGCTTCGGCGGCTTCCCGTCTGCGCCGTAAACCACTTGACGATGCCATTGTCGATCCAGATGCTGAGCCTGGTCTTGCCCCGGGTGCGCTTTCCGTCCGTGAAATCGACTTCCTTCTTCATGACTATCGCTTCTTCGGTTTACCCGATCTCTTCTTCCGCACTGAGTATTCAGCCAGCTCTTCACGGACAACCCTTCTGACCAACGATTCAGCCTCATTGTCTCTTGCTTCGATATAAGCTCGCAGCGCGTCATTCATCAGCGTTTGATAGTTTCCACCCTGCGCCTTGTATACCTGTTCTCGAAACCAGTCCAGGATATCGTTGTCGATCCGAATCGTGATGCGGACCTTGTTCTTTGGCACCGGAATGATGGCGCCTCGCCGCCCCTTACTGAAGTCATACTCTTTCTTCATATAGTTTCCTGGTATGTGCGCTTTTCTAGCGCATTGGCGCTTCGCGCCGAGATCAACCGAATTCTATTCCCTCGCCACGTGAAGACGACCACCAGAATGTGACCCGTTGCATCGCGCCCGACGGCCACCTGTCGCGGCTCCGTGTGGCGCTCATCATCCACAATCACTGCGTAGGCGTCCGAAAATACCTCTATTGCCTCCGCAAAACCAATGCCGTGCTTGCGCAGGTTGGCCTCTGCCTTCCTCCCATCCCACTCCACCTCCACAATGAGCATTGTATGTACGTTTGTACATACCGTCAAGTGACGTTTTTTGTTAGGACT
>DATEHD010000360.1:0-2098 GCA_035279765.1 Candidatus Krumholzibacteriia bacterium
CGCGGGGCTGACACTGCCGCTCACGCCGAAGCCGGCGCGGGGGTCGATGGAAGGCTACGCGCGCGTGCGCGACCAGGCGCGCGTCCAGCTGGAAGGCCGCGAGCAGAAAAAGCCGGTGCACGAGATGCTGCCGGTGAAACCGGGCGAAGGGCTCACGCGCTTGCCGGAGCCGTCGCGGGGTGATCTCTTCCTCGACCTGGAAGGGGATCCGTTCATCGGCGACGGCGGCCGGGAATATCTCTTCGGCGTGATCGCGCTGGGCGCGGAGAAGCAACTGGACTACGACGCGCGCTGGGCCTTCACGCCGGCGGAGGAGCGCGTGGCGTTCGAAGCGGTGATCGACCGCATCATCGCGGCGTGGGACAAAGACCCGAACATGCACGTCTATCACTACGGCGGCTACGAGCCGGGTGCGATGAAGCGGCTCATGGGGCGTTACGCCACGCGCGAAGCGGAAGTGGATCGTCTGCTCCGCGGCGAGCGCTTCGTGGACCTGCTCACGATCGTCAAGCAATCGCTGCGCGCGAGCGTCGAGAGTTACTCGATCAAGAAACTGGAGCCGTTCTACGGCTTCGAGCGCGAGATGGACCTGCGGAAGGCCGGCGACACCCGCGCAGTGATGGAACGCTGCCTGGAGCTGAACAACGCCGCCAAGATCACCGACGACGACCGGAACATTGTCGCCGCCTACAACCGCGACGATTGTGTTTCGACGCTGCGCCTTCGCGACTGGATGGAGGGCTTGCGTGCGGAATTGGTGCGCGGTGGTGAGACGATCGCGCGCCCAGTGCCGAAGGAAGACGAGCCATCGGAGAAGGCCACCGAGCGCGACGAGCGTATCCAGAAGTTGATCGCCCGCCTCACGGACGGCGTCCCCGACGATCGCACGGCGCGCACGCCGGAAGAGCACGCGCGCTGGCTCCTCGCCCACATGCTCGACTTCCACCGCCGCGAGGACAAGGTGGTGTGGTGGGAGTTCTTTGCGCTCCGCGACATGGAAGAAGATGGATGGATCGAAGCGGAGCAGGTGATCTGCGGGCTCACGTTCCAGAAGCGTCTGGCGATGCCGAAGACGAGCCCGCTCGACCGCTACACATACCCGGAGCAGCCTTGCCAGGTGGACGTGGACGACATTGTGGAAGACGCGGAAGGGAAGTTCGGAACGGTGGAGGCGATCGACCGCGAGGCGCGCATCATCGATATCAAGAAGCTGGGCGCGCGGGCGGGGGATCATCCCTCGCGCATCTTTGCGTACAGTCGCGTTCCGAATGGCACGCTCCGCGATGCGCTGGAGCGGGTTGCCACCGAGATTGCCGACAACGGCATCCAGAGCGGTGGCGTGCTGAGCGCGGCGTGCTCGCTGCTCATGCGCGAGAAGCCGCGTCTCAAGGGGTTTCCCTTTGCGCCGGCGGCGGGCGAGAGCACGGTGGACTTCGCGGTGCGGATGGGACTCCACCTCGATGGCTCGGTGCTGCCCATCCAGGGACCGCCGGGATCGGGGAAGACGTACACGGGCGCACACATGATCTGCGCGATGGTGAAGGCCGGGCTGCGCGTAGGCGTAACTGCCAATAGCCACAGCGTCATACTCAATCTGCTTCAGAAGGTGATGGAAGAGGCGGCCGCGGCGAAGATCGATGTGTGCTGTGGTCACAAGGGGTCCGACTCGGTTGTCGTCCCGGACGGAATCGAGGATTACGGGCAGCCACGAGACGCCATCGCCGCCATGCGGTCCGATGAGGTCAATGTGCTCGGCGGCACCGCCTGGTTGTGGGCGAACCCGGAGTCCAAAGCGCTTGTCGACGTGCTGGTGGTGGACGAAGCCGGGCAGATGAAGCTGGCCAATGTCATCGCGGCGTCCGGCGCCGCGAACAGCATTGTACTCCTCGGAGATCCGCAGCAGCTCGGGCAGCCGCAGCGCGGGAGTCACCCGGAGGGCACTGAGGTATCCGCGCTGGCGCACCTGCTCGAGGATCCGATCTCACCCACGCGCGAGCAGCGCCAGGTCATCCCGCCCGATCGCGGCATCTTTCTCCCGGAAACGTGGCGCATGGCGCCGCCGATTTGTGCGTTCTGCTCGGATGCGTTCTACGAAGGG
>DATEHD010000361.1:0-8620 GCA_035279765.1 Candidatus Krumholzibacteriia bacterium
TTTCCATTCCCGCATCAACGTGGATGGAGCGCACACACGGGAAGGATCCGCATTGTGTCGTCATCGATGAAGTCGTGGGGATGCAGATTGTGCTCTTGAGCGCGACGCCGACGATGGCGGGCCTCGTGGCGGCGTTCGCGCTTTTTCGTATCTTCGACGTGTGGAAGCCGTTTCCCATCGACCGCCTGCAGTCGCTTCCGGGCGGATGGGGAATCGTGGTGGACGACATGCTGGCGGGACTCTATGCCCGGGGCGTACTCATGCTGGCCGGGCTCGTCACGCACGCGTTCGGCCGTTTCCCTCTATTATAGTAAGCACCCAGGAGGACGCTGTTTGCCGATCACCTACGAGATCGATCATGACCGCAAGCTCGTGCGCGCCCGCATAACCGGCACGCTCACGCGGGACGACGCATTCCAGTACCAGCAACACGTGTGGGCGCTGCCCGAAGTGCGCGGCTACAACCAGCTCATCGACGCGAGTGACATGGGTCACGTCGATATTCCATTTCCTTCCGCCGATGCCATGCGCGAGCTCTCGTCGCTGGCGGCCAGCATGGACGATCCCACCCTCAAGACGCGCTTTGCGATCGTGGCCACGTCGGCGTTCGCCTACGGGCTCGCGCGCATGTACGCCACGTACCGCGCGCTGGATCCGCGCAGCACGCGCGCGGTGAGCGTGTTCCGTTCCGTCGACGACGCCACCAAGTGGCTCGAATCGGACGAGTCGGTGCCGGGGAAGTAACGTGACCGAACGCCACGACGCCGAAGTGATCCTGGTGGGGAACGAGCTCCTCGGGGGGGAGCGCGGCGATCGCCACCTCGCCTTTCTGGGGCGCGCGTTGCGTCCCGCCGGCGTGCGCATCGTGCGCGCGCACACCGTGGGCGACAACACCGGCGCCATCGCCTCGCTGGTGCGCGAACGCATGGGTGCGGCGCGCGTGCTCATTGTCACCGGCGGGCTGGGTCCCACCGACGACGACATCACGCGCGACGGCGTGGCGGAAGCGGTGGGCGCGCCGCTCGAGTTCGACGAGCCGACGTGGTCGCGCATCGTGGAGTTTTTCGCCGCGCGCGGGCGCACACCGTCGGATGCGAATCGCCGCCAGGCCATGTTTCCGCGCGGCGCCGAAATTGTCGGCAACGCGCTGGGCACGGCGCCCGGATTTCATGTGACGCACAACGGCGCCGATGTGTTCGTGCTGCCCGGACCGCCGGGCGAGCTGCAGGCCATGTTCAACGAGCTTGTGCTGCCGCGCGTGAGCGCCGTGTTCGCACGTCCCGCGCTGCGCATGGAGCACTATCGCACCATCGGTGTGGGCGAATCGCAGCTTGTCGAATTGCTCGGAGACTCGGTCGCTGATCTTAACGGCTTTACCGTATCGTGGCTCCCCAATACCTTCGGTGTAGATGTCGTGCTCACCGCGCGACCGGATGCGACGGTGGCTGTAATGGATGTAGAAGCAAACCGCCTGCACGAGCGCATGAGTGAGACCCTCGGATCCAAGTACTACGTGCGCGGCGAACGCTCGCTGGCGAAAGTGGTGGGCGATGCGCTCGTGGCGCACTCCCAAACCGTGGCTGTCGCCGAGTCGCTCACCGGCGGAACCGTCGCGCGTCTTTTCACCGAACACTCCGGCAGCAGCGCATACTTTCTGGCGTCCACGGTCGCCTACGCGAACGAAGCGAAAGTGGATCTGCTCGGCGTGCGCGCGGAGACGATTGAACAATTCGGCGCGGTGAGCGAAGAAGTGTGCACCGAAATGGCGCACGGGATACGCCGTCGCGCGAAAGCCACGTGGGGACTGGCCACCACCGGAATCGCCGGGCCCACCGGGGCCACGCCGCACAAGCCGGTGGGACTCACCTTCATTGGCGTGGCATGGGATGGCGGCGTGCAGGTGAAGCGCCTCATTTACACCGGTGACCGGCACACCATCCGCGAGCGCGCCGCGCACGGCGTCATCTGGCTCCTGCACGACCGCATGGCCCAACTGTCCGTGTGATGCGGCTCTTTATAGCGGTCAGTCTCTCTGCGCGGGCACGCTCCGCGATCCAGTCCGCCATCGACGAATTCCCGGTCAAGAATCCGCCGTGGCGTTGGGTCTCTCCCGACAACTGGCACCTCACATTGAAATTTCTGGGGGAAACCCCCCCTGCGCAGATTGATCCTCTGAAATCCGCACTCAATGATGTTGCGAAGAAACATGAAGCCTTCGAAATGGCACTCGGAGCCTTTGGCGGCTTTCCTAATCTTCGCAATCCTCGCGTGCTGTTCTACAACATCGAGCGCGGCGCGCGCGAGCTGGAGGGGCTCGCGCGCGCCGTCGATGCCGCCGTCGAACGTGTCGCCGGGCTCGAGCGTGAAAAGCGGCGCTTTCAAGCCCATGTTACGGTCGCACGGGTGAAAGACCCGCTTCCGTCCTCCATGACGACACGTTTGGCGGCGGTTCCGGCGTTGGCGCAGGCTGTCGCCGGTGTTCACAGTTTTGAGCTCATGGAAAGCCGTTTGGCGCGTACGGGCGCCACGTATTCGGTGGTCAAAGAGTTTGCCCTGTCTTGAGGGCCGGTGTTAGTATTCGCCCGCACGTTCGGCCAGACCTTGTCATTAACACCCCGCGAACGGCTGGACGCGGGGGCGTCTCAAGGTGCGGAGGAAGTGGGGCCAGCCAGTTCGAGCAAGGGAGACGAAATGTCAACCAAGTCGTTGAATGGGCCCGTGAAGTCGGAAGAGAAGGCGAAAGCCATCGACCTCGCGGTGCAGCAGATTGAAAAACAGTTCGGTTTGGGCTCGATCATGCGCCTGGGGATCAACCACGCCATCGTGCCTGTGGAGATCATTCCCACCGGGAGTCTGGCGCTCGATCTTGCGCTCGGTGTGGGCGGCGTGCCGCGCGGGCGCATCATAGAAGTGTTCGGACCGGAAGGCTCCGGCAAGACCACGCTCACCTCGCAGATCATCGCCAACGCGCAGCGTCGCGGCGGCATGGCGGCGTTCGTCGACGCGGAGCACGCGTTCGATCTGACGTACGCGAAGAAGCTCGGCGTCGACGTCGACAATCTGCTCATCTCGCAGCCGGACACGGGCGAGCAGGCGCTCGAGATCACCGAAGTGCTGATCCGCAGCGGCGCGCTCGACGTCATCGTGGTCGATTCCGTGGCGGCGCTCGTGCCGCAGGCCGAGATCAACGGTGAGATGGGCGATCAGCACGTGGGCCTGCAGGCGCGCCTGATGTCGCAGGCGTTGCGCAAGCTCACGGGCACGGTCAGCAAGACCAAGACGTGTCTCATCTTTACCAACCAGATCCGCATGAAGATCGGCGTCATGTTCGGTTCGCCCGAGACGACGTCGGGCGGCAACGCGCTCAAGTTCTACTCATCGGTGCGCCTCGACATCCGCCGCATCGCCGCCATCAAGGACGGCGAAGCGGTCACGGGCTCGCGCACCAAGGTGAAGGTCGTGAAGAACAAGGTCGCGGCGCCCTTCAAGACCTGCGAGTTCGACATCATGTACGGCGAAGGCATCTCGTTCGAAGGCGACGTGATCGACATCGGTTCCGCGACGGGCGTCGACATCGTCAAGAAGAGCGGCACGTGGTTCGCGTACGGCGACGAGCGCCTGGGCCAGGGCAAGGAAGCCGCACGCAAGTTCCTCAAGGAGCATCCGGCCATCACCGCGGAAATCGCGGCGAAGGTGCTCGCGCATTACGGCGTCACCGACAACAAGGCGGCCGTGGAAACCCCGGTGGCGGAAGCGGGCGCGGCCAGCGCCGACATTCCCGTTCCGGCGGCGGCGTCCGTGGACGCGGACGCCGGCGATGCGCTGGCGGCCAGTTCGCGCAAGAAGCCGGGATCGATGCGGGTCCGTCCCTAGTGCTCGGGGCGGGACGCTGAATGCCCGAGATCATCACAGAGCGAAAACCGCGCCCCCGCGACCGGGTCGAGATACGACTCTCCGGGGGGCGGTTTTTTGCCATTCCTGTGACTGCCGCGGAAGCGTTGAGCGTGGGGCAGCAGTTGTCGGACGAGGATGTGGCACACCTCGACGGCATCGACCAGTACACGCGCGGGCGTGACAAGGCGATGCGCATGCTGGCGCTGCGCTCGCGTTCGAAACGCGAGATCGACGATGCGCTGCGGGCCATGAATCTGCGCGACACGATTCGCACCGGAATTGTGCGCGAGCTGGAAGAGATCGGCCTTGTCGACGATGCGCGCTTTGCGCGCGAGTTCGTCGCGGTGAAAAAGGACGTGCGGCGTGTCGGGCCGCACCGCTTGCGCTACGACCTGGGAAAGCTCGGCCTGGCGCGCACGGCGGTAGATGAAGCGCTTTCTGATTTCGGTGCCGAAGAGCAATTGACGATGGCTCGTGCCCTGGCTGAAAAACAACTGGGCGCTTCGTTGCCGAATGAAAAACTTGTGCGCCGCGTGATCGGCATGCTTCGTCGCAAGGGTTACGACTACTCCGTCGTCAACAAGGTGGCGTACGAGCTCGCGCGCCGGATTCCAAATTCTAACGCGACGGACGACATTGCGATGGAGCCGGAGGAATAGAAGTCGCGAGACGTGGGACAGCGAACAAGTGGGTGAAATCCACCTCCGCTGCGGCGGTAGAATATTTGCCGGTGTCGAGGAATTGACACTGCAGGTCCGTTACGGACCTGGATTGATTCGCTTCGGCCCTCGTCATCATCATCTGTTCGCGAGATTTCCAGGGATCTCGCGAACAGATGATGACAGCGTGAACGGATCAACGGTGTAACGACCTCATTCTTTCGAGTCGAGCGATACAGTCACAAGATAAATGCAAACCTCCTCCCAACGTTTCGCAGTCGCCAATCTGGTTCGTGACTACCTCTCGTTCTTCGAGAGCCGCGGGCACACCATTGTGCCGAGTGCGCCGCTTTTGCCCGAAGATCCGACGCTGCTCTTCACCGCGGCCGGCATGGTCCCGTTCAAGTCGTACTACTCCGATCCGGCGAAAGCGCCCTATCGCCGCGCGGCGAGCGATCAGAAGTGTCTGCGCGCCGGCGGCAAACAGAGCGATCTGGAGAATGTCGGTCGCACGCTGCGCCATCACACTTTTTTTGAAATGCTCGGAAATTTCTCGTTCGGCGATTACTTCAAGAAGGAAGCGATTGAGTGGGGTTGGGAGTTGTCCACTCAAGTGTGGAGTCTCGACAAGAGCCGCCTGTGGGTGACGATCTTCGAAAACGATGACGAAGCGTTCGATCTGTGGGCGAATCACATCGGGTTTCCGAAGGAGCGCATCAAGCGCCTGGGACGCAAAGACAACTTCTGGGGGCCGGTCGGCGACACCGGCGTGTGCGGCCCGTCGTCGGAAATGCACTACGACACCGGGCGGCCCGGAGCCGAAGGCGGTCCCGGCCACGACGACAGCGATCGCTACATCGAATACTGGAATCTTGTTTTTCCGCAGTTCTTCTACACGGCGGAGGGAAATTACGATCCGCTGCCGCGGCCCGGTATCGACACCGGCATGGGACTCGAACGCATCGCGTTCATCTTGCAGGGCGCGGAAGACAATTTTCACACCGACGAGTTCCTTCCCATTCGCCGCGCCATCGCGGCCGCGCTGCCGCGCGACACCGACCAGAAGGACCCCAAAGCCGCGCTGGCCGTGAATGCGGCGTCCGACCACGTGCGCGCGCTGACCTTCGCTCTTGCCGAAGGCATCATCCCTTCCAATGACGGGCGCGGCTACGTGCTGCGCCGCCTCCTGCGCCGCGCGCTCACCAAGATGCACTCGGTCGGCGTTCACGAACCGTTTCTCGCCGCCGGTGTAGAAGCAGTCGTGCACGCGATGGGACCGCGTTACCCCGAGCTGCGCTCGCGTGCCGCACTGGTGAAAGACATCATCACCGCCGAAGAAACCCGCTTCCTCGATACGCTCGAACAGGGGATGGTGCGGCTGGAGGGAATTTTCGATGCCGCGAAAAAGAGCAAGGTGGTCTCCGGCGCGGACACATTCATGCTCTACGACACGTTCGGATTTCCTCCCGAGCTCACGCGTGAGATGGCGGAGGACCGCGGGCTCTCCGTCGATATTCCCGCGTTCGAAGCGGCCATGAAGGCACAGAAAGATCGCGCGCGCAACAGCGCCAAGTTCAGGAGCACACAGGCGGCCTCGGAAATCGTCGTGCTCGAGGCGCCGCTGCCCAAGGGGACCAGTTTCCTGGGCTACGACGCGCTGGAATGCGAGTCGAACGTGTTCATGATGCGCAAGAGCGGCGGGCGCAAGACCCACGAGTTCGATCCCAACAAGTTGATCGCCGTGGCGACGGAGAAGACCGTGTTCTACCCCGAGGGGGGTGGACAGGTCGGCGACGCGGGCACGATCAGCACTGCGAGCGACTCGTACCCGATCGTTGACACGTACCGCGATGGCGACACGATCGAGCACGTGGTCCGCGTGGACGGCGTGGGTACGGCGGAAGAGTTCTGGGAACGCACCACGTCAGCGCCGGTGAAGCTGCACGTTTATCACGAGCGCAGACTTGCCACCATGCGCAACCACACCGCGACGCACTTGTTGCACGCGGCGCTGCGCCGTGTGCTCGGCGATCATGTCGCGCAGGCGGGATCGCTCGTCGCTCCCGATCGCTTGCGCTTCGACTTCCACCACTTCCACGCCATGAAGCCCGACGAGATCGCGGAGGTCGAGCGCCAGGTGAACCAGGCCGTGATGGGCGACCTCGCGGTGACGTGGGAGCAGATGGCGTACAAGGACGCGATCAAGACGGGCGCGATGGCGCTGTTCGGCGAGAAGTACGGCGATGTGGTGCGAGTCGTATCGATCGAAGAGGTTTCGAAAGAGCTCTGCGGCGGTACGCACTTGAAGCGCACGGGCGAGATTGGGCCTTTCTTTATTCGCCAGGAAACAGCGGTGGCGGCGGGTGTGCGCCGGGTGGAAGCGTTGACGGGGGCCAATGCGCACGAGATTGTCAGGCGCGCGCTCGACGATTGGAACGCGGTGGCGTCGCTCCTCCGAGTTACGCCGGCCGAGGTGGAGTCGCGGCTGCGCGCGCTGCTTGACGAGAACGAAGCACTGCAACGTGAGCGCAAGAAGGAAGAGGCGCGGCGGGCGGAAGCAGGGGCGAAGGATGCGCTGGCAGATGCCGTCGACATCCGCGGCCTGCGTTTCGTGGCCGCCGTGGTACAGCTGCCCGACGTGAACGCGCTGCGCAGCTACGGCGACGCCCTCCGCGGCAAGCTGGGCCTGGGGGTGGCGCTTGTGTGCCAGTCCTCGGGCGACAAAGCGATGTGTTTGTTGGTCGCCAGCGACTCTGCTATAAAGGAGCGGGGCGTCAAGGCCGACGAGCTGGCGAAGCAGGTGGGTGCCGCGCTCGGCCACCGCGGCGGCGGCAAACCGCACATGGCCCAGTTCGGGATTCCGAACGCCGGTGAGTTCAACCGGGTCCGTGATTTCATCCGCCAGGCGCTCGAAACCGGCCAGGCCTGATTCTTTCCGAGGTGAAAATGTACTCCCGTTTCATCCGCGTTACTGCTTCGGTCATGATCTGGCTCATGTTGGTTACCACGTCGGCGCCCGCGCAGCTCCTCGGAGGGCAATACTCCGGCCGGCGGCCCCTGTCTCCGCCGGTTGGCCCGGTCGCTCCCACTGCAGCACCGGATTCAACCGCCGGTGTGCTGCCCTCGATCCCGGCGCGCGGATTCGACACGCCGATCAATCCCGATGAATACGTGATCGGCCCGGGCGATCAGTTTGCGCTGGTGGTGAAGTCCTCGGGCGCGCAGTACAACCTGAGCGTGCTGCCGGGCGGCGATGTGCTCCTGCCCAACGCCGGACTCGTGCACGCGGCCGGTCTCACCATCACCCAGTTCCGCACCGAGCTCAAAAAAATCGCGGTGACATACTACAAGGGCGGCGATTTCTACTGCGAGCTCGTGCTCCCGCGCACGTTCGTGGTCTACATCTTCGGCGACGTGAATCGGCCCGGCCCGGTGCAGGTATCGCCGCCGTTCCGGCTCGACATGATCATCCTCGCGGCCGGTGGAATATCCGCCGCCGGCTCGTGGCGCAAGATCGAAGTGACCGACGCCGACAGCACGATGAAAACCTACGACCTCATGAAGCTGCAGCGGCTCGGCGATCGGACGCAGAATCCGATGCTGCATGAGGGACAGACGATATTCGTGCCCTCGCGCGGACCCGCCGCCGAAGTGACCGGGGAAGTGTGGACCCCGCGCACGTTCGAGATCGTTCCCGGCGAAACCATCAAGGATTTGATCACCATGGCCGGCGGGTTCACGACCGACGCCGATCGGGGCCAATTGGTGCTGGAGCGGATCAACAAGAGCAACAAGGTATCGATCACGCACATGAACGAAGCGCGCGCGGATTCCACGGTGATCCAGGATCACGACGTGATCGTGGTGCCCGACAAGCGCAGCTTTCCGGGCGCTGATTACGTGCGCGTGCAGGGTGGCGGCGGCCGCGACGGTCGCATCTATCTGCAACCGGGTGAAACCCTGGCCTCGTTCCGGCCGCGCTTCATCCGGCTGGCGAATGATTTCGATCTCACCAACTCGAGCATCGAGCGCCGGCAGGACGACGGCAAGGTGACGTTCATCCCCAT
>DATEHD010000362.1:0-3079 GCA_035279765.1 Candidatus Krumholzibacteriia bacterium
TCGCCGCCGAGGGTGCCCATCACTTCGGGCCAGCCTTCGGCATCGAGCGCGGCCGCCACGGGCTGTGCCGCGCCGGCGCTGGTGCGCAGCACCACGAGCTGCTGCGCGGGCTGGACGTCGTACACGAAGTCGCGCACGAGCCTGTCGATGGAGGGAAGGTTGCTCACGGCGCCGGTGTCGTCCGCGCCCATGGCGTAGCCGTCCGCCGTCTTCACGAGGCTGAGCTCGCGAATGTCGCGCGAGAGCGTGGCCTGTGTCACGGCGTGGCCGCGCCGCGCGAGGAGCAGGCGCAGCTCGTCCTGGCTCGTCACCGGGTGCTTGGCGACGAGCTCGCGGATGGTGGACTGGCGTGAGAGTTTCGACATGGGTTTCACTCCTGCATAAATATGCAGAGCAGTGAATTACTATTCATCCAGGCGGGATGTCAAGGGGAAAGCGCGCGCCGGCAAATTTTCGACCAGATTTGCTATACTCCCCGGAGCTGTTTGCGGCCGCTGGAGCGTCGTGCCATGCGCACTCGAATTGTCATCCCGATCCTGTTTGCCGTCGTCGCGGCGCTGTTTGCCTGCGAGGAGGATTCCACCGGTCCGCACCATCCCGCGGCGCCGGATACGTCGCGCTTCTTTCTCATCCAGACCTCGATGGGCGACATCACGCTCGAGCTGTATCCCGACAAGGCGCCGGTCACCGTCGAAAACTTCCGCCGTTATGCGCGGGAGTATTTTTACGACGGGCTGATCTTTCACCGCGTCATCCAGAACTTCATGAACCAGGGCGGCGGTTTCACTCCCACCATGAGCCCGCGGAACCCGACGCACCCTCCGATTCAGAACGAGGCGGGCAACGGCCTCTCGAACGTCAAGTACACCATCGCCATGGCGCGCACGAGCGTCGTCAACAGCGCCACGTCCCAGTTCTTCATCAACGCGAAAGACAACCTGTTCCTGGACCACCACGACGAGACGCCGCAGGGTTTTGGCTACGCGGTTTTCGGCAAAGTGGTCGAGGGCATGGCTGTCGTGGATTCGATCAACGTGGTGCCGACAGGGTCTGTGAACGGCTACAACGACGTGCCGAAAACGACAATCCTGATCCAGAGCGTGCGTTCCTTTGTGCCTGCGACGCCCTAGCGAGAGACGGATGCGCTTCGATTCGCCCCTACCCGAAACGGCGCCGGCCTGATATCATCCGCGGCTGATTTCCGCTTGCGCGACCGCACCTGCCATCCGCACGTTGCGGATACCCAAAAATCCAAAGACGGAGTCTCCATGTCGCATCAGTTCGTCTGTACGCTCTATAAGCTGAAGAAAGTCGTCCCGCCCGATCGCGTGATCCTGGACGACATCACGCTCGCGTTTCTCCCCGGCGCCAAGATCGGCGTTCTGGGTGCCAACGGCGCCGGCAAGAGCTCGCTTCTCCGCATCATGGCGGGCGTCGACACCGAGATTCAGGGCGAATGCACGACGCTCCCGGGCTTGAAGATCGGATACCTGCCGCAGGAACCCGTTCTCGACCCGAAGAAGGATGTGCTCGGTAACATCGAAGAGGCCGTCGCGGAGACGCGCGCGCTTCTCAAGCGCTTCGAGGAAGTCAGCGCCAGGTTCGCCGAGCCGATGAGCGACGACGAGATGAACAAGCTTCTCGAGGAGCAGGGCAACCTGCAGGACAAGATCGACCACGCCAACGCGTGGGAGCTGGACCGCCAGCTCGAGATCGCAATGGACGCTCTGCGCTGTCCGCCCGGCGACGCCGACGTCACCAAGATCTCCGGCGGCGAGCGGCGCCGCGTGGCACTGTGCCGGCTCTTGTTGCAGAAGCCCGACATGCTCCTCCTCGACGAGCCCACCAACCACCTCGACGCCGAGTCTGTCGAGTGGCTGGAGCGCTTCCTGAAGGAATTCCCCGGGACCGTCGTGGCCATCACGCACGACCGCTACTTTCTCGACAATGTGGCCGGCTGGATTCTCGAGCTCGATCGCGGCAAGGGCATTCCCTGGGAAGGGAACTACTCGTCGTGGTTGGAGCAGAAGGAGCGGCGCCTGGCCGTCGAGGAGAAGCAGGAGTCTGCGCGCCGTCGCACGCTGCAGCACGAGCTGGAGTGGATTCGCATGTCGCCGCGTGCACGCCAGGCCAAGAGCAAGGCGCGCTTCCGCCAGTACGAAGAGTTGCTCAACGAGAAGGCGAACGAGCGGCGCGACAGCCTGGAAATCATCATCCCGACCGGGCCGCGCCTGGGCGACATTGTCGTCGAGGCGACGGGACTCAAGAAGGGCTTCGGCGAGAATCTCCTCATCGACGGCTTCGACTTCTCTCTGCCGCGCGGCGGCATCGTGGGCATCATCGGACCCAACGGCGCCGGCAAGACCACGCTCTTCCGCATGATCACCGGGTCGGAGAAACCCGATGCCGGCGAGCTCAAAGTGGGCGAGACCGTGCAGCTCTCACACGTCGATCAGTTCCGGGAGACGCTCAACCCCGACAAGACCGTGTGGGATGAAATTTCCAACGGCCACGAGTTCATCGAGGTGGGCAAGCGCAAGTTCAACTCGCGCGCGTATGTCGCGAGCTTCATGTTCAAGGGCCCGGAGCAGAACAAGAAGATCGCCAACCTCTCGGGCGGTGAGCGCAACCGGCTGCATCTGGCCAAGCTGTTGAAGAGCGGCGGTAATGTTCTGCTTCTCGACGAGCCCACCAACGACCTCGATGTGAACACGCTGCGCGCGCTGGAAGACGCACTTCTGGAGTTCCCGGGATGCGTGGTGGTGATCAGCCACGATCGCTGGTTCTTGAACCGCATTGCCACCCACATGATGGCGTTCGAGGGCGACGGCAAGGTGAGCTGGTACGAGGGTAACTACCAGGACTACGAGGACGACCGCAAGAAGCGCCTGGGGCACGACGCCGACCAGCCGCACCGCTTGAAGTATAAGAAGATACACGCGTGATACGCCGCCGACAGGCGGCGCCCACACAGGTGAATGCCTGGAAGGGGTTACCACTGGCGCCGGCGCCCGGGCGGATCGTTAGTTGGGGGTACGATGGCGCTGGTCCGGGAGTCCCCGAGCGGCCCGACTTGTGC
>DATEHD010000363.1:0-3178 GCA_035279765.1 Candidatus Krumholzibacteriia bacterium
AAGCGCTCCGCCGACAACAGTGAAGTGAATGCCATCGATCCCGGCCAGGAGCGGATATACATCGCTCGCGAAATGAGTGAGCGCGTCGCGATTGAACGCCGCGCCCATCGCGCCCAGAAAGAGCACGTCGCGCGACGTACGCGGCGCGCCCGCCGGCGCGAACTGCTCTTCGCGCAGGCCGAACGGCAGCACGTCGGCGCTGGTGCGGTCGGCGGAAAGCTTGCGCACCGCCGCGGCATCGCGCGCGGTGAGTGCCCACACATGACGCGCGGCGCGGTAGGCACGAACTTCTTCGCCACGCTCGGTGTGCCAGCGCCGGAGCGCCGCCGCTTTGGCCAGCAGGTTGTCCTCCAGCACCGCGCGCTGTGCGTTCACGATGAGGTCGATGTCGTGGGTAAGCAACACCGTCCGGGCCGGGTCGAACACGTGCAGAAGCGGATGCAGCTGCCAGTATTCCACGATCACGAGATCGAAGTGCTCGCGCGCGAGCGTTTCCGCCGCGCGCACAAACGCGCCCGGACAGTCGTAGAGGCTCTTCATCGAGCGCCCGGTGAAGAACGAGCGCAGCGTGTAAGCGGCGCGATAGGCCGCCCGCGCGACAATACTGCGTCGATTGCGCGGGAACACGGTGACCACACGCACGCCGTGCGCCTCGAGCTCCGCCACCGCGGTGCGCTCCGACGCGTCGAGCATGCGCGCGAGCACGGTGACGTCGTGCTCCGGTGTCAGCGCATCGAGTATGGCGGCGGAGACCACGCGGGTTCCCTGGTCGGGCGGCCACGGCAACACCGGCTTCACCAGGAGGACGCGGCGCCGTGTGCTCATGACACTCCCCTCCCGGTGTGCGGCGGGCTTCCCAGCAGTGAGCGATACAGCGACTGCATGCGCGCGGCGTGCTGCTCGAGCGTGAAGTTGCGCTCGAAACGTGCGCGCGCGGCCTCGCCCATTGACGCGCGCAGTGCGACGTTCGACATGCTGTCGAGTGCCGCGGCGATCTCGTCGATGCTGTGCGGATCGACAAGGATGCCTGTCACGCCGTCTTCGACGACTTCGGGAACGCCGTACACGCGTCCCGCGATCACGGGACGATGGCTGGCCATCGCTTCGAGCAGCACATACGGAAGCCCCTCGATCTCGGACGGAAGAGCGAGCACGTCGCTGGCGGCGAGGAGCGCTTCCGTCTCGGCGGCGCTGCGCCAGCCGAGGAACGTCACCTGGCCGGAGAGGCCGCGGTCACCGGCGAGCTGGCGGCAGGGCGCCTCGTCGGCGCCGGTCCCCGCCACCACGAGGCGCAGAGCGGGGCGCGAGCGTGCCTTCGAAATCGCTTCAATCAATCTCCGCAACCCCTTGTGTGGTAGAATATTGCCGACATATACCACCAGCGTCTGCGAGTCGCGAATGCCGAGCTCCCAGCGCAGCTGCGCGGCCCCTTCCGGGCTTCCGAACGCGCGCGGTATGCCGTTGGCTACCACGCGCACGCGCTCCGCTGGAACTCCCTGACGCTCGACCAGGAGGCGCGCGTTGGCCTGCGTCATGGTGACCGCCAGATCGAGCGAGCGATAGCCCACCCGTTTGAGGAGCGCGCGCTTCCACAGCCGCTCGACCATCGGGAGGTGCTCGGTGACCACGGTCCGCGCCCCGGCGGCACGCGCGATGGGAAGCACGAGGCCGAACTGGCCGTCGTACGGACCCGGCATGTTCACGTGCACGATGTGCGGCGCGATGCGCTCGAGCGCGCGGAAGATGCGCCACGCGTCGAGCGGCGCATAAGGCAGCCGCATGGGAACCGTCTCCACGGCGATACCGCCGGCACGCAGCTCCTCCGCCCACTGCGCGAGCCGCGCATCGCGCGTGCCGGGACGCATGAGAACACTGGCGGAGAACTCGCGCGCATCGAGAGAGCGCGCGAGACGCGCCACGTACAGCTCCGCCCCGCCCAGAAACGGCGCGTCCACGATGTAGCAGACGCGGATCATGAGCCGGGCCGCCGCGCGGTCATCTTGTCCGTCACCGAGAACGAGGTGCACGCCTCCCCGGAATAGTGATCGCGATTGTAGAGAAGATCACGAAGATGAAAATTGGGCACGAGCGAATCGTCCGCCAACGCCAGGCGCACCTGGTAATGCCCCAGGCGCGCGTTGCCTGGAATCACGACGGGAAATGTCTCGCACAAGTCGATTCCCACCGGCCACAGATCGGGCTCGTAGACGCTGTGCCCGGGAACAAAATCGGCGCGCAAGCGCGAGCGCAGCCCGGCGCGACCGTCGCGCATGCGCCGCCAGATTTTTTCGCCCGGCACTTCGTGCTCGTGCGCGAGTGTCTCGTGATCGAAGCGCACGTGCATCAACACCGGCAGCGCGAAGGGCGACGGCGCGTCGTGGCGATACCCGAGCGTCACCTGCACGGTGTCGCCGGGAAGCGCCGTGTCCGGTGTTACCGAGATTCCGGTTACTCTAAAGTCGTGCGACGGCGAATCCACTGCGCACGGCGCCAGGGCGAGCGAGGCCACCTGGACGGGTTGATCCTGCGCCGTCCAGCTCCAGTTCACCGGCGCCGCCGGCTCGAAGCGATAGATGCTGGCGCCGCCCGCGCTGTCGACAAACGCAAACGATTGCTCCATGGCCAGCATGCGCGCGCGGGTCACGGTGTACTGCGCGCGCGACCACAGCGTGAGGAAACGCGACGCCCCCGGGGGCGGGTTCCCGTT
The DNA here is from genome assembly GCA_035279765.1 of Candidatus Krumholzibacteriia bacterium. GTDB lineage: Bacteria > Krumholzibacteriota > Krumholzibacteriia > WVZY01 > JAKEHA01 > JAKEHA01. The sequence goes on from DATEHD010000363.1 coordinate 2,708, forward strand.
CACCACCACGTAATTGACGCCGAAACGCCGGCACGCCTGCACGGCTTCCGACGGCATGGCGTACGGCGAGAGCACGTCGCGCACCGCCTTGAGGCGCTCCAGTGCGAACGGATCACGCGGATTGGCGTGCTGCCCGTACACGGCGACAAAGCGCTGCGATGTGAGCGCGCTGAGCGCATAGGAGGTGGCCGGATCGGAAAGAATCACCGCACCGGTGGGCAGAAGCGTGGCTGCATCCTGGAGCGCCGGCGCCACCGGCACCGAGGCCTGCCGCGGCCCGGTCTGGGCCCGCAGCTCGGACAGGAGCGAGCGCGGCACGGGGCGCACAAAAATCATGATCCAGATGAGCGCCGCCGGAATTCCAAAGAGCAGCGCGGCGGGACGACGGGCGCGCCAGGATTGCGCCAGCCACTGCGCGCTCACCACGATGGCGGCGTACACAGGAATGTTCAGGAGCGAGCGGAACACCAT
>DATEHD010000364.1:0-6310 GCA_035279765.1 Candidatus Krumholzibacteriia bacterium
GGCGCCACGAGGAGCGCGGCCGCCACACACAGCGCGCGCCTACGCATCGATTCCTTCCCACAAATCGGCGAGCAACTTCCCCGGTGCGGCGCCGCGACTGCGTTGCAGTGCGAAACACTCCGGCGTTGCCGTCACCCGGTAGTCGAACTTTTCCTGCAGTCCCAGGAAGAAATCAATCTGGGTTACGTGGGCGCGGATGGCGGCAATCTTGTGGTCCATCCCATCGTCGCGGATATCCACCCGCGCGGCCACTTCGTCGTCCGGAATGGGAACCAGGTTGGGGCGTTCGTAGAGACGCGCAAGCTCCGCCGGAATGCCCCACCCGAACATGCGGACCGGCCCGTCCTTCACTTCCATGAAGGCCCTGTCGAGATACTGGTTCACGGCAATGTGATCGGGGTGGCCGGAAACGCCGAGGCGGTGGAACGTCATGACGACCTGCGGGCGCAGGCGCTCCATGTCGGCGATGATTTCGCGCACCGCCCACGCCGGATCCACGGCGTTGACGCCCTTGTCGGGCGCACCCAGGATGCGGTAGCCGGATACGCCCAGCGCCGCGCATGCGGCTTCCATCTCCTGGCGCCGGCGCCTCGCCAGCTCTTCGGGCCCCAGCGATTTCGAGATGCCGATGCTGCCCGCTTCGCCGGCCGTAAAGGTGGTGATGAAAACCTCGCCGCCGTCGAGCGCGCACTGCGCGATCGTACCGCCGGGTCCAAGGCATTCATCGTCGGGGTGTGCGAACACGCACAGCAAGCGTTTCATCGGCGCGAAGGTATCGCCGCTCCCGCGCCCTAGTCAACCGTCGCGTCGCAAGGTTGCTTTGGACGCCATGCGCGCTCCTGCGGTAGAGTCGCGCCAGGAGGGTACCCACATGATCAGCAAGAAAATGGAAACGGCGATCAACAAGCAGATCAATCTCGAGATTCAGTCGGCGCTCATGTATCTCCAGATGAGCGCGCATTTCTCGCACGAGAATCTCAACGGTTTTGCGCACTGGATGCGCATTCAGCATTCGGAAGAGCTCGTCCACGCTAACCGGCTCTTCGACTACCTGCTCCAGCGCGACGGCGAAGTGTCGCTGACGGCGGTGGCGGCGCCGCCGCACGCGTGGAAGACTACGATTGCGGCGTGCGAGGCGGCGTATGCCGCCGAAGTCAACAACACCAGGCAGATCAATGCGCTCATGGACCAGGCCATCAAGGAAAACGACCACGCCACGCGTGTCATCCTGGAATGGTTCGTCGAGGAACAGGTGGAAGAAGAGTCGAGCTCGCTGAACCTCATCAAGCAGGTGCAGCTGGCCGGGAACGCCGCGGGCGCCATCCTCCTGCTCGATCGCGAGCTGGGCGGCCGCCAGCCGGAGCCGGCCGGAGAGTAGATCCGCGGGATGCTGTTGCCGAGCACTGTCACAGCTCGCCCACGGTTCATGTACACTGCATTCCCGCTGCTCATCTCCTGCGCGGCGTGGATGGGCGACGACCGTCACGATGCCTGCGCCGTGGTGGACGCCATGAGTGCAGCCGGACTCGGCGCGATCCCGTGACACGCGAAGCCTCGGCATGACGGATAGAAAGACACTTCTTGTTCTCCTCATTGTCGTCTTTGTGCCGTCGTTATTGATCCGTCTCCACCCCACGACAAGCGAATCCTTTCAATACGACGCGGTGGTATCGCAAATTGCGGCGCGTAGCGGCCCGGTGGCGAACGCGCTGGACACGTCCGGCGCGTTCGAGGCGAGGAGAAATCACCCGCCATTGCTGTCTTATATCATCGAGGTGAATAACCACGTTTTTGGCGACGGTCCGTTCGGCGCACGCATCTTCTCCATCCTATTCGGAAGTCTGGCCTGCCTGGCGGTGTCCCTTGCCGTCGCTTCGTTGCTCCCGCAGGTTCAGATTCGTGTGCCCGTAGCAATCATCGCCGGGTGGCTGTTGTGCGTGCTCCCCGTTCATCTATACGTCAGTCGCACATCGAATTGGGATGCGGTGTACGGATTCTTTGCCACGACCTCGCTCCTGTGCATGGCTTCCTACCTATTAGATGGAACGATCAGTCGTCTCTACGCGGCCGCGCTGTTCGGGTCGCTCGCGTTCCTGACCTGCGAATTGGGCCTCTCGCTGCTACCGGCCGCCGGCGTCGTCTTCCTCATGGACACCGTTCGAATGTCGCGATCGCGCGCAGTCCTGCGATGGGCGGGCGTCATTCTCTTCGTCGGCATGCTTTTCATGTTGCTGTGGCCGGGTGGGCTCTTGAAGCTCGACCTGGGAAGGACACTCGTGTATCGATGGCGGGACTCGGCGGTCGAGCCACGCAACTTGCCATGGTACATGTTCTACACGGAGCTGTTTCAGCAGTCGCCTGCGTTCACGCTCTTCATGGTTCTTGGAATAGCGATAACGCTCGCCGTTCCGATCGCGAATGCCGACCTGCGCACAAAGTTTTCTTCGCGCGTGCAAGTCGCCTCCCTGCCGTTCTGGATCTACGTGGCGGTCACCTTCGTGCTGAGCCTGAAGGACCGGCTGGTTTATGTTCATCACATCGTGGATATGTTCCCGCCGCTCGTTATCGCCGTGTGCATGGAGCTTGCGGCTCGCGTCAACGAACGACGTGTATCCGCGAAACGATGGGCGCTGGGAATTGGCGTTGCGGCAGTGGCGCTGTCCGCCGTCGCCGCGTTCAATCCGGACCCCGAAGTCGTCGGGCCGCAGGAGCATCCGGGGTTCCTCGGCGTCAGCGAGGTGCTGAGGGATGATCCCGGCGCCAGGGTCTACTGTTATGACAAGACGGTGCTCGGGTTCTACCTACCCCAGGCGGTGATCGAGGGCGGCCCCAATCGTTTGTGGACGCCCGACGACGTCACCATGGCAAAGCGTGGTAAGTACGATTTCGTCGTCTTCGACCGCGCCAAGCTCGACAAGGATTATCCGGATGCCGAAAAGCTCATCGACGCACTCGGCCCCGAATACCAGCTGCGGCACGTCATCAAACACCGGCGCACGGAAGAGCCAATCGCCTGGATCCTCGCACCGGGACCGTAGGCGCGGCAGGATTGGAGTCGAGAATGAAAGCTTCTTTGTTCTATCGAATCGCGGCGGTTCTTCTGCTGCTTTTCGCGGTCGCCCACACCTTTGGCTTTCGCCAGTCTGACCCCAGGTGGGGCGTGGATGCCGTGGTTGGCTCCATGCACTCCATTCACTTTGACGTGCTGGGAGCCAAACGCTCGCTTTGGGACTTTTTCACGGGGGCCGGATTCACGGTCGGCCTGTTCTACCTGTTCGCGGCGATCCTGGCCTGGCAGCTAGGTGGCCTCCCGGCAACGACTTTGGCGCGCATGCGGGGCACGGGCTGGGCGTTTGCCCTGTGTTTTGCTACCATCACGATCGTCAGCGGGAGATACCTCTTTATCATCCCCATCGCTTTCTCAACCCTGATTACTGTGTGTTTGACGGCAGCGGCGTGGCTTGCGGCGAAGGTGCCGTCTTGACACTGCACGTGCGCTTGCGCTATTATCTTCCCAGATCGTCATGAACATGAACGCGCAGAATAACGTCCGTAACTCTTACCGCTCGTGGTGGTGGTGTCACCTCAATATCAGGTAGCGGGCGTTTTTCGCATGCGCGGACTCCAATAGTCCAAATTAGGGAAACTCCACATTGTTTACCCGCTATCCAACCGATGGCGGGTTTTTTGTTTTGCTGGGAAGGTGATGGGCGATGCTCAAACCAACACGGGAAGAGTTCAAGGCGGCGATCGCTAGCGATCGCGTCGTCCCGTTGCGGAAACGAATTCCGGCCGACCTGGAGACACCGGTCTCCGCGTTCCTCAAACTGCAGGCGATGCCCGGTGGTCAGCGGGCGCGATTTCTCCTGGAGAGTGTGGAACGCGGCATCCAGGTCGGCCGCTACTCGTTCATCGGCATGTCCCCCTCGTCCACACTTCGCCTCGATCACGACGAGCTCACCATTACGCGCGGGGAGCGCTCGTCCAAGACAATGCTCAACGGCCGCGATCCGCTGACGTTCGTGCGCGATGAAATTGCGCGCACCCCGATGGGCGATTGCGACGACATCCCCGGCCCCTTCGCGGGCGCGGTGGGTTACATCTCCTACGAGCTGGCGCGTCATTACGAGCAACTGCCGCGGCCGGAAAAGAACGGCCTCGGGCTGCCCGACTTCTACTTCATGATTCCGCGCACGCTCGTGATCTTCGATCACGTGCGCAGCGAAATGGAGATTGTCACGCTGCCGGAAGCCGGCAACGCCGACGCCGCCTACGATACAGCGCAGGCCACCATCGAGAGCATTCTCACCGCGCTCAGCGCCCCGCTGGAGCTGAGCAACGGGCACGATCACAAGGAGCCTCTGCGCACCACCGAGTCCAACATCACGAAGCAGGAGTTCATGTCGCGGGTGGAGACGGCGCGCGAACACGTCCTGGCCGGCGATGCGTTTCAGATCGTCATTTCGCAGCGCCTCACCGCGCGCACCGTGGCCGCGCCGTTTCAGATTTACCGCGCGCTGCGCATCTCGAATCCGTCTCCCTACATGTTCTTTTTCGATGCCGACGGCTTCCAGCTCATCGGCTCTTCGCCCGAAGTGCTTGTGAAGCTGCACCGCCGCAAGGCAACGCTCTCCCCCATCGCGGGCACGCGCCCGCGCGGCCGCAGCCCCATCGAGGACCAGGCGATGGAGGAAGAGCTCCTCGGGAGCGAGAAAGAGCGCGCCGAGCACATCATGCTTGTCGACCTGGGCCGCAACGATCTCGGACGCGTGTGCGAGATCGGATCGATAAGCATGGAATCGCTGATGCACATCGAGCGCTACTCGCACGTCATGCACATCGTCTCGACGGTGGCGGGCAAGCTCAAAGCCGGCCTGGATGGTTTTGATCTCCTGCGCGCGTGCTTCCCCGCCGGCACGGTGACGGGCGCACCCAAGATTCGGGCGATGGAGATCGTTGCGGACCTGGAGGGCGAGGTGCGGGGACCGTACGCCGGAGCCCTGGGCTATTTCGGGCACCAGGGTGACATGGACATGTGCATCACGATCCGCACCATCGTGATGGTGGGCGACAGGTTCTACGTGCAGGCCGGAGCGGGCATCGTCGCCGACTCCAATCCCAATTGTGAATACGAGGAGACGCTCAGCAAAGCACGTGCGCTGGTGCAGGCCGTCGCCGTCGCGGAGGTGGGATTCTGATGCATCTCTTGATCGACAACTACGATTCCTTCACGTTCAACATTGCACAGGCACTGGGTGCGCTGGGCGAAGACGTCCATGTCGTGCGCAACGACCGCATCGACGTGCGCGGTGTCGAGGAGTTCAATCCCGACACCATCATTATTTCGCCGGGACCGGGGCGCCCCGACGACGCCGGTATCTCCAAGGCGCTCATCGCCAATTTCGCCGAGCGTGTTCCCATCCTGGGCGTGTGTCTCGGGCACCAGTGTATCGTCGAGGTGTTCGGCGGCGAAGTGGTGCGCGCCAAACGCGTCATGCACGGCAAAGTTTCCAGTGTCTATCACGACGGACGGACGATTTACGACGGGCTGTCCAATCCCTTCAGCGCCACTCGTTACCACTCCCTCATCGCGGAGGAGCGCGGGCTCACAGACCTCCTCGAGATTTCCGCGTATACCTCCGAGGGAGAGGTCATGGGTGTGCGCCTGAAGGGACGGCCCGTCGAGGGCGTGCAGTTCCATCCCGAATCCATCCTCACCCCCGAGGGATCGCGGCTGCTCTCCAACTTTCTCGAAATGGCGAAGGCGCGCGCATGATCCGCGACACGCTCGAGAATCTGCTCAAGCAGCGCGACCTGACGCGTGAAGAAGCGTCCGCGCTGATGGACTCGATTGTCTCGGGCGAGCTCGACGATGCGCAGATCGCCGCCGTGATCGTGGCGCTGCGCGCCAAGGGCGAAACCGTGGAAGAGATCGCGGGCTTCGTGTCATCGCTGCGCGACAAGGTGATCCGCGTCAGCGCGGTGCGCGATGGTCTGGTGGACACCTGCGGCACCGGCGGTGACGGCGCGCACACATTCAACATCTCGACGGCCGCGGCACTGGTGGCGGCGGGAGCGGGTGTGGGGATTGCCAAGCACGGCAACGGTGCGATGTCGTCGCGCTGCGGAAGCAGCGATGTGCTCATCGCCCTGGGCATCCACAACGTGCAGCCGGAGCGCGTGGCGGATGTGATCGACCGCGCCGGCATCGGATTCATGTACGCACCGGCGCATCATCCCGCCCTCAAGCACGCCGCCCCCGCGCGCAAGGCGCTCGGCGTGCGCACGGTGTTCAACCTGCTGGGTCCGA
>DATEHD010000365.1:0-5721 GCA_035279765.1 Candidatus Krumholzibacteriia bacterium
GTGATCTCCCGCATCGGAATGAAGAGCTTCGAGCGCGACAGCGTGGTGGTGAGCGAGGGTGACACGACGCGCGTCGACGCAGCGCTCGAACAGGCGCCTGTGCGCGTCAATCCGGTGGTGGTGACGGCGACACGCACCGAGCAGACGGCGCGCATGTCGCCGGCGAGCATCGCCGTCGTGGACAAGGAAGACATCGAGAACCGCGCGCCGGCGACGTTCGATCAGGCGATCGAAAACGTCGGCGGATTGAATGCGTTTCGCAGCACCGGCATTTCGGTGCAATCGATGCAGATTCGCGGCAGCTCCGATGTGGCCGGCGGCGGTGTGGGGAACCGCGTGCTGCTGCTCGTCGACGGACGCCCCGCGCTCACCTCGGACTCGGGCGGCGCATTCTGGAGCCTGGTGCCCACGCAGTTCGTGGACCACGTCGAGATCGTGAAGGGCGCGTTCTCATCTCTATACGGCTCGACCGCGATGGGCGGCGTTGTCAACGTCATCACCAGGCAGCCCGGCAAGAACACGGTCGCGCGGCTCGACATGAAACTCGGCTTCTTCGAAAATCCTCCCGCCGCGATCCAGTACACCAGCGACACGCCGCTGCAGAGCGAAATTACGGCGGACATCTCGGGGCCCGTCGGACAGCACTCGAAACGCGACCTGCGTTATCTCCTGAGTGCGAGCCGCAAGTCATCCGACGGGTTCAGCGAGAACACGCAGTACACCTTCTACGATCTGTACGGAAAGCTGATCTTCAACCTGAACGCGCAGCGCAAGCTCGAGCTCACGCTCGGCGGCGGCCAGGCCAGGAACGACTACCCGCACTCGTGGGTGGACGCGGATCACCCGCTCGAGGTGCGTCCCTCCCAGGCCGACGACAGGCAGAAGAAGAACTATGCGAGCGCCGACCTGCACTATTCGGCGCTGAGGGGCGACAACACGCGTTTGTCGACGCGTATGTACTACTACCATCACGAGCAGATCACCGACTTCCACGAGAGTGACGCCATCTCCCAGCTCCCCGCGGGGCTCAGCACCGAGATTCTGGGCGACAAGGTGGGATTCATCACGCAGGCGGATCATCGTTTCGGCGCGCGTCATCGCGCCATCGGCGGCGTGGATCTGCAGTTCGATATCGTGCAGTCGTCGCCGGACACCATCATGTACGGCGACAGGCAGATCAACAACTACGCCGTCTTCGCGCAGGATGACATCACGCTCTCGAAGAGTGTCACCGCCACGGTGGGTGCGCGCTACGACTGGAATCATCTCGTCAGCGGAAAAACACTCGAGCAGTTGAGCCCGAAGGTGGCGCTGGTGTGGTCGGCGCGCAAAGACCTTGCGCTGCGCGCGCTCTTTGCGCAGGCGTTCCGCGCGCCCACCATCGCCGAGCTCTTCCTGCAGCGCGAGCTGGGCGGTGGCATCGCATTCGTTCCCAATCCCAACCTCGGCGCGGAGCACATCGTGGACTCGGAGGAAATCGGTGTGCGTTGGAATCCGAAGCCTGTGTTCGGACTGGACGCCGCCGCGTTCCGTTACCACTACGAGGACATGATCTACTGGGTGCTGATTCCAGGCACGATTCCCGTGGAGTACCAGGTGCAGAATCTCAATTCCGCCCTGATGTCGGGCGTCGAGACAACGCTCACTTCGACGGTCCGCGCGCTCACGCTTTCGGCCAACTACATGTATCTCGATGCGCGCGACCAGTCCCCGGGACGCGCCGACGACACGCTGGCCTATCGCCCCAAACATACCGCCAACCTGGGAGCCGACCTCGGACTGGGCCGGCGCTGGATGCTGCATGGTGATGCGCGCTACCGCAGCAAGATCGAGGAAGTGTTCCTGTTCGAGAGCTCGCTACCGGCGGCATACTGGGTCTTCAACAGCAACATTCAATACAAGATGAGCGACACAGTGCTGCTCTCCGCCAAGGTGAACAACATCTTCGACGAGCAGTACGAAGAGCTCGCGCGTTACCGCATGCCCGGACGCAACTACATGTTCGGCGTGTCGCTCCGATTCTGATCATGAATAAGCCGTGGCTCGACAACAACGCGATCTTTCGCGCCCGATCTTATGACGATGCAGCGGAGGCATACGAGCGCATCAATGCGCCGTTGTTCTTCGAGAAGCCCGCGCGGGCGCTGGCGGAGTTTGCGGGAATAGAGCGCGGCCAGCGTGCGCTCGATGTGGGCGCGGGGACGGGCGCGGTGACGCGCGCCATCCACGCGCTGGGCGCCGAGGTGGTGTCATTCGATCCGTCGGTTCCCATGTTGAACGCGGCCGTGCGTGGCGGCGCATCCCTCCCGGTGTGCGGCGCGTTGCCCGATTTGCCGTTTCGTGACGCCGTCTTCGACCGCGTCTGTTCCGCGTTCGTTCTCACCCATGTCGACGATCCAGAAGCGTCCATACAAGGCATGGCGCGTGTCCTGCGCCCCGGCGGCCGCATCGCGCTGACGGCCTGGTCGCCCAGCGTTGATCCGTACACGGCGGCGTGGAATGATGTTGTGAGTGAATTTGTCGCGCCCGAGAAAATTGCCGCGGCCGCGCAGCAGGTGCTCCCCGGCGAGCCGCGTTTCTCGCGGGAAGACGGCCTCAAAGAGCTGCTGGTGGCAGCCGGTTTGCGTGACGTGATCCGCGAAACCCGCACGTTCGAGTTTGCGATGCGCGTGGAGGGCATGATCGGATCACGCGAAGTCAGCGCGAGCGGACGCGCCCTGCGCATGCTGCTTACCGACGAGCAATGGAACGCGTGCCGCCTCAAGGCGCGCGAAGCGCTGGGTAGGAAATTCCCGGATGAAATTAGTTACCCTCGACAGGTCTTTTTCGCCGCAGGCACTATCTAATGATGGCATGTTAGTTGCGGATTTGGCCGGACCCGTTCTTCGCGAACGCCGCCGGCACCGCAGGAACGGAGAACAATCATGGCTGCAACGACTCTCAACGGAAACGACATCTGCAAGAAGCTCGACGAGCTCGCCGCCTCGGGCGCGGGTTTCGACAGGCTGCTCTCGGGCGCCGTCGATTATCTGCACCACGCGCATCCCGACTTTCACTGGACGGGTGTGTACGAGCTCTTTCCCGACAACGTGCTGCGCCTGGGTCCGTTCATCGGCGCGCCCACCGACCATGTGTTCATTTCGGTGGGCAAGGGCGTGTGCGGCAGCGCTGTCGCCGAGCGACGGGACAAGAACGTGCCCGACGTTTCCAAGGAGCCCAACTATCTTGCGTGTTCGAGTTCCACGCGCTCCGAGCTCGTGGTTCTGATCCGCAAGAACGAACAGATCTTTGCGCAGATCGACATCGACTCACATGAGATCGACGCGTTCAATGCGCACACTGAAACCGAAGTGAAGAAAGTTGCCGACTGGCTGGCCAACGCGTACGCCGCGCGCCAGCGCACGTCGAGCTGATTCACGCCGGGCCCGGGGAGTTGTGAACAAGAAAACCGGCATCCTCGAGCTCGACTCTGTTGATACGCTGCGCCGCCGCGTCGAGGAGCTGGAACGCTGGTTCCAGACGCAGGACCGCCAGATTCTCTTCCTCGAGCGCGAGCGTCAGAAGCTCTCCGCGCTCACCAATCACACCGACGCCGGCTTCCTCGTGTTCGACACGCAGCTCCAGGTGCGCTGGATGAACAACGTGTGCCGCGACTGGTTCGGCGCGCGCGAGACGGCGCCGCGCCAACTGTTCCGCTGCTGCGACGTGATGTGCGGCGAGCGCGAGCCGTGCAGCGAATGCCCGGTGGCGAGAACGGTGCTCTCCGCCGCTGTGTCCCACCAGGAGCTCAAGCTCGAAGTCGACGGCGAGACGCGCCACATATACGCCACCAGCATGCCCATCAAGTCGCACGAAAATCACGTCGACGAGGCCATGCTGATGCTGCAGGACATCACCAACCTCGAAGTGTTGCGGCGCTCGCAGGAAGCGAGCATGCGCGCGAAAGAGCAGGCCGAATCCGCCACCCGCTCCAAGAGCGAGTTCCTCGCCAACATGAGCCACGAGGTGCGCACACCGATGACGGGCGTGCTCGGCATGACGGGCCTGCTGCTCGACACAAATTTGACCGACGAGCAGCGCGAATACGTGCGCGTGATTCAGTCGTCGGGCGAAGCGCTGCTCACAATCATCAACGATATTCTGGATTTTTCGCGCATCGAAGCGGGTCGTCTCACCATCGATCCGATCCCGTTCGACATGCAGAACACGCTCGACGAATTGGTCGCGCTGGTGGGCGAAAAGGCCGAGAAGAAGAGCATCGAGCTCATCGTGCGCTACGCGCCGGGGCTCCCACAACGCGTGGTGGCCGACGCCGGCCGCATTCGCCAGGTGCTGCTGAATCTGGTGGGTAATGCGCTCAAGTTCACCGAGCAGGGGCACGTGATGGTGAGCGTCGAACGCATCGACGCGGGCGGACCGCTGGCGCAGATTCGTTTTTCGGTGGAGGACACCGGCATCGGCATCGAACCCGACAAGCTGGATGCGGTGTTCGAGAAATTCACGCAGGCCGACGGCTCCATCACGCGACGCTACGGTGGGACGGGTCTGGGACTTTCGATTTCGAAACAGCTTGTCGAGCTGATGGACGGCACCATTTCGGTGACGAGCGCGCCGGGCCGCGGCTCGACGTTCGCGTTCACGCTCACCATGCCGGTGAGCGACGACGAGCCGGTGACGGCCGCGCCGCTTGCGGACCTGAAGGGCGTGCGTGTGCTCGTGCTGCATCGGCACGACAAGGTGCTCGCGGTGCTGGGTGAGCAGTTGGAAGCATGGGGCGCGCGGCGAACCGGAGTGGGCACGGGCAGTGCGGCAATGGAGGAGCTGCGTAACGCAGCCATGGCGGGGGATCCGTATCACATCGCCATCGTGGCCGACAACGTGGAGGATCTCCCGGTGGAAGCGCTCGCGCTGGCGGTGAAGAGCGACAAGCTCACGGAGTCGACGTGCCTGGTGATGCTGACGTCACTGGGAGCACAGGGCGATGCGGAGCGGCTGCGCGCAGTGGGTTTCGACGCGTATCTCACGCGCCCGACGCGACCGTCGCAGATGGCGGGCGTGATCTCGGCGGTGTGGAGTGTGAAGCGTCACGGCGTACGCGAAGTGTTTGTCACGCGTCACACGATCGACGAAGCAAGGTCCCGCAAAAAAGGCGATTAGTTCCTTTGGTCCGCGGTCGCACGTCCCTCTTTGCTCCTGCAGCTCGCGCGGATCACAAAATGGAAATCGATACGCGCTCCTGAAGTCGCTGCAGAGGGACGTGATTCCCGCTCACTGACGCGAACTACGCTCGCACTCGCTCGCTCCCCATTCAAATTTTAAGAGTGTAGTCGTTTGCTGCCGCAAACGACACAAACGCATGCAGCCATCAACGCCGAGCGGGTGTGAATGCGCGATGGTTGTGAAGCTGACCAAGGATCAGAAAGCGTTGGGTATCCCGGTGTCGATTGCGGCAGCAATCGACTTCACTCTTTTTTAAAGGGGGGAATCGAAGTCGAAAGCGAGCATGTGCGAGCGTCGCTCGCACTGGAGGGCGGGAGTCATGTCCTTCCGAAGCGACTTCATGAGCGCATTCCAACTTCCATACTGCGATCCAGCGCGAACTGCAGGAGCGAGGAGGGACATGCGACCGCCAAGCAAGGTAGAAATTCAGAACGTCTAGTGAATCACTTCCGAGCCGTTCATCTTGTAGACCACGCCCTCTTTCATTACGAACTTCACATC
>DATEHD010000366.1:0-19415 GCA_035279765.1 Candidatus Krumholzibacteriia bacterium
TCGCTTCCCAAAGCAATTCCGTACCGCGCCGACCTTCTCGACGCGGATCAGTTCGCGCAGATGCGTTTGTCGCTCGACGACGTGAAGGACGCGTTCACCGTGGAGAGCGGGGGACCCTCCGACGTCAGCCTGCGCGCAGAGTCCCAACGGAGATAACGCCAGGGGGTGTCGGGCGCACCATCGCGCCACCGGCATGACCGACGAGCGCAACGAAATGGTTCGCGCACAAATCCAGGCGCGCGGGGTCCACGACCCGCGCGTGCTGGATGCGATGCGCACCGTCGAGCGCCATCTCTTCGTTCCGATCGCTTACACGGACGACGCCTACCAGGATTTCCCGCTTCCCATCGGTGAACATCAGACCATTTCGCAGCCATACATTGTTGCGCTCATGACCGAGCTGCTCGACACGCAGGCAACCGACCGCGTGCTCGAAATCGGCACGGGATCGGGATATCAGACGGCGGTGCTGTCGCGGCTTGTCGCGGATGTGTATTCGATCGAGGTCGTGAAGACGCTGAGCGAACGCGCCGGCGCAGCGCTTGCGAAGCAGGGCTACAGCAACGTGCACCTGCGCGTGGGCGACGGCTATAATGGATGGCCCGAGCAGGGACCGTATGACGGCGTGATCATTACCGCCGCACCGCCCGAGATTCCCCGGAAGCTCATGGATCAGCTCACCGACGGCGGCCGCATGGTCGTCCCGGTGGGGACCAGCTACCAGGAATTGTTGCTGGTCGAGAAAAAGGGCGGGGAGATCAAGAAGCGCGTCATCACGGCGGTGCGCTTCGTCCCCATGGTGAAGCCGAAGGCGCCCTGATTATTCCGCTGCTGCGGACTTGCCGTGCGTCACAGTCACCACGGTGTGGATGCCGCCCCGCACCATGAAATCTCCCACCACTTCAATGAAGCGCGGCTTCGTCGCGGCAACGATGTCGTCCATGATGCGGTTGGTGACCGCTTCGTGAAACGCGCCCTCGTCGCGATACGACCACAGGTAAAGCTTGAGCGACTTGAGCTCCACGCACTGCTGATCGGGCACGTAACGGATGCGAATGGTGGCGAAGTCCGGCTGGCCGGTCTTCGGGCACAGGCACGTGAACTCCGGGCATTCGAACGAAATCAGATAGTCCCGCTCCGGGTGCGGATTGGGAAAGATTTCCAGATCTTTGGATGGTTGTGACGGCATGCGTGCATTCTACACGCGCGTGCCGCGCTCCGCTAGTGCCCGTCCCAGGCCTCGATGGTTACTTCACCGATGCGGACGCCCTGGTAGACGTCGTCGTCGTAGAAATAATCGCGCAGCTCGTGGTTGGGCTGGTTGGCGATACGGAGCATCTTGGCTTCCACGCGATAACGCCCCGGCGCGAGATCCGTCGGCAGCTTGACGTGCACGTTGTCCTCGACGATGTCCTCCATCGTCCACGCGTCCGGCCCGAACAATCCGCCGAAGATCATATGATCCGAACGGAAGCGATAACGCTCGTGCCGGATCTTCTCCATCACCTTGCGCGTGATCTTGGGGAAGGGCTCGCCGTTGAACGGCAGTGAGAGCACCTTCCTGTCGAAGCGAATCGACACCACGTACGTGCCCGGTGGCAGCACGCTGCGACGCGACCAGTAGAGATCCATCTCGAGCTCTCCGCCCGGCGGCAGAATTCCGGCACCGCGAATGGTCGCCGCGTCGAGCATCACTTCGCCCGCCATCTCGCCGACAGGAGTCGCCTCGGCGGGGAGCGCATCCACCACGGGACGCGGCACCGGTCGCGGCAGCGTGCTCAGGCGTTCTTCATTGCGCCAGCGAAACGCCGTGATGCCATCGTCCAGATCCTTGGCTTCGAACTCGTACTTGAGCGAGCGGAACATGTCGTCCGCATCCTGCGCGTCGTTGGGATCGAGCGTCCAGTAATTGAGAATGAGTCCCTGCGGCAGCGAGCGATTGATGACGACGTGCGTCACGTGATTCGCCCGGATCATGCGGTCCTTGTCGCGCGCGGAGGTGTACGGGCTCACGATGTCGCGCGCCGCCGTCATGCGGCCCTCGACGCGCAGGTCATTGGGGGGTGCGTGCTGGTCGAGCGTGCACACCACGTAGTGCGGGGTGAAGGCGGAGATCAGGTACGACGTCACCGGATCGCTGGCGATCACCGATCCCGGCGGCAGGAGCTCGGCCAGTTGATACAGGCCGCGCGCCCAGCGGTCGGGCCCCTGCCGGCGCTCCGCCGCCACCACCGACGGCGTGAACGCATTCTGGTGCATGATCGGAATGACGATGGCGAGCACCATCAGCACGATCACCGCCTTGGTCACGCGCGCGCCGTGCGGTTTCCAGCTCACCACGAAAAACGCGGGCAGCATGTACACGGGCACCATCACGTCGAGACGAAACACGAGGTACTTGAGCACCGCGTACAGCGGCGTGAGGATGAACGGAATGAATTCAATGGCGAGGTATGTGAGCAGCGCTGCGATCGCGTAGCCCACGCCGGGCACATTCTGACGCCGTCCCCACAGGGGCTTGATGCAGAAGAGCGCGGCGATCCCCAGCGGCCCCAGGTTGCGCCACACCTGCACCGGATCCGCCGCGAACCAGTGCGGCGTGATGAACACCGCGTCCTGCACCTGGTTGTGGAGAGGATTGGTCTGGTAGGCGGTGAGGATGCGATAGAGCGTGAAGGGGAGCGCTCCCGCGATGGCGGCGAGCAGCACGCGCAATGAGCGCGAGAGGTGCTCGTCCCAACCCTTGCACGGCGAGCACGTTTTCCACAACAGGATGACACCCGCGGCCGCCGAACACGCCACCGCAAATTCGATGTGCACGACGCCGGCAGCAAAGGCGAACACCGCGCACCAGCGCAGCGCAGATTTGGGTCCGCGGTGCACGAACTCGATGGCGTACGAGATGAACATCAAGAGGAACGCGGCGCCGAAGCGATTGGGATAGAACGCGGCGCGCACCATGTCGGAGCCGATGCCCCAATCGCTGCCGGCGAGAAAGAACACGCCCGCCACCACGGCGGCGACACGATGCCGCAGCACACTGCGCGAGAAGGTGTAGACGGTGAAGGTCATGGTGAGGAGCAGGAACGATCCCACCACGGCGAACACGTCCAGCGGCGAAGCGCCCGTGTGGCGCGTAAAGAGGCCGTACACCGCGTGCAGCAGTCCCTTGCGGAAATCCTGGCCGTCGACTCCGGGCGCGAGGTAGATGGCCGTGGACGGGAACGGGTGTCCGGTGCGCGCAATCTCGGCGACGTAGCCGGCGTGGTCGATGGTGTCGCTGGTGATGGCGAGCGGCGGGCCCGTGATTGCCAAACCGACCGCCGGCATCACCGCCAGCACGGCAAACAGGATCAGCAGATGTTTCTCGTAGCCGCGCAGGCGCGGCTTGACCACTTCAATGCGTGTGCGGTCGCGTGGGGGAACCGCCGCGCACATGGCGATGATGAGCAGCGGCAAGGCGGCGCGGAACGCATCCAGCGAGACGTGCGTCAGCGCCCACGCAAAGCACAGAACAAACAGGAAGATGAGGCCGTTCAGCAGAACGCGCGTGATGGACTCAATGGCGTCGTCGCCGAGGGGCCGCGTGAAACGCCACAGCGCGTAGCCGGGAAGCACCACGCACGTGCCGAACATCACCGGGATGCCGATCCACTCGCGCATCCAGCCCTCGAGGAAGGGAACGAACGCGTACGCGCACACGGCGAGAATCGCGAGCCAGAGGAGAGACCGGAAGAGACGCATCAGATTCGGCCGTCGTAGTCGGTGCGGTTGACGTAACCGGCGGAGCCTTCCTGCGAGATCACGTGCCCGGGAATTCCGACCACGACCGCATGATCGGGCACGTCCTTGGTAACGACACAATTGGCGCCGATGGCGACATCATTGCCGACTTTCACCGCGCCCACGATCTTGGCACCCGGTCCGATGTACACATTGTCGCCGACAACCGGCGCGCCTTTTTTCTCGCCGCGGTTGGATTCGCCGAGGGTGACGCCGTGTGAGATGTTGCAGTTTTTCCCGATGACGCTTTTCTCGTTCACCACGATCCCGCCGAAATGTCCGATGTAGAAACCGCTGCCGATCCGGGTTTCAAACGGAACCGAGATTCCGAACTTGTACGTGTAATGGGAGAGCATGCGCCTGGCGAGTGGATAGACAAAAAAACGACAGAGGGCGTACGAGCGCGTGAAGGCGCACGTTCGCATCCAGAAGTTGTACTTGAAGGCGCTGCCCCGGAGCACGTGGGTCAGGAGTGCCGCCGTGTCGAGGCGGTCCGAAATGCGGTAGAGGTCCGACAGAACGAGGTAGCGGTACTCCCGGTACGTCATGGCGCGATTATGCGGTCGCCGCCGCCGGATTGATAAGGAAAAACCGCCCGCCATTTCGCCATAAGGTTTTGTTTTTATAGCAGATGGGCGACGTGGTAAAATAGTTTTTCCGTCGAGTCGTCCTCGCCTGGCGAAGTTCTGGCTGTGCAACACAACATCCTGATTCTGGACAACGAGCTGGAGATGGGGGGCAAAGAGAAGCTCCTCTACCAGTTCATCGAGCGCGTCGACCGCAGCCGGTTTCGCATCGTGGTGTGCTGCCTCAAACGGGGCGGTTTCTACCAGAAGCCGATCCAGGCCCTCGGCGTTCCGTTCTACGACGGGCTCCTGCGGCACCGCTACGACGCCCTGGCGTTCCGGTCCCTGGCGCGGATCATGCGCGCGGAGCGCATTGACATGATCGAAACCTTTGCCCATCCCAACACCGTGCTGTTGTCGTTTCTCGCGCGCCAGCAGGGCCTGGCGGAGCGGGTGGTGGTCTCGCATCACGCGGTGGGAAGCGCGCACCGTGCGCGCGTGATTCCGTCATACACGCTTCCGGTTTTGCGGCGCATGGACGCCCATCTCGCGGTGGCCGAGGCGCAACGGCGCTACCTGGTGGACGTGGAGAAGCTGCCCGCCGCGCGCGTGCACCTGATCTACAACGGCGTGGATGCCGCTCAATATCACCCGGCCACGCCCGAGGAGCGCGCCGCGGCGCGGAGCCTCCTCGGCATTGCGGACGCGGAGCTGGTGATCATGGCGGTGGGCTCGCTCAAGCCCTTGAAGGGCTTCGACGTGCTGATCCGCTCCGCCGCGGCGGTCCTGCACGCGCGCCCCGCTGCGCGCCTCGTGTTCGTGGGCGACGGCGTCGACCGCGCGCTGCTGCAAGCGCTGGCGAAGGAGCAGGGTGTGGCGGACCAGGTGGTGTTTGCGGGTTTGCGCGATGATGTCGATGTTGTCCTGCGGGCGGCCGACGTGCTGGCGCTCTCGTCACGCACCGAAGCGCTGCCCACCGTGATTCTGGAAGCGATGGCGACAGCACTTCCCGTGGTGGCGACGCGCGTGGGCGGTGTGCCCGAGCTTGTCGAGCCCGATCGCACTGCGCTGCTGGTGCCGCCCAACGACGAGGCGGCGCTGCGCACGGCGCTCGAGCGCGTGGCGGATGCGCCCGACCTGCGCCGCAGCATGGGAGCGCGCGGGCGCGCACTCGTGGAAGCGCGCTTCAAGCTCGAACGCATGGTGGAAGCGCGCGAAGCGCTGTTCGAAAAGGTGCTGGGCGGATCAACCGTGAGCGTGGTGAACGGTTCATGAATGTGATGAAGTTTGTGCTCGGGCATCGCGGCCCGGCGAATCTTGTCAAACGCAGCGTGCAGATCGCCACGCGCTTCGGACCCAATCCGGAGCGTATGGGCGGCCGTTTCGAGCGTTTCATGGACATTCTCGACGAGGTCGCGATTCGTCCTACGTTCCCGATCACCGCCTTACCAATGAGCCGCAATCCAAAGTTTGCCCACCGCCTGATCGACCGCGGCGCCGAGCTCGCGGTGCACGCGTGGTCGCACATCGATCTCTCGGCGCTCGATCTCGCCGGCCAGCGCGAGCACATGGGCAAAGCCGTGGAGCTCTTCCGCAGCTGCTCGGTGCCGTTTACTGGATTCCGCGCGCCATACCTGCACTGGAACGAAGACACCATGCGCGTGGTGAGCGAGTTTCAATTCCGTTACGACTCCAACCAGAGCGTGTGGTGGGACGTCATCGACCCGGCGCCGCTGGATGCCGCGGCCAAAGAGGGACTCGCGCGCGGGAAGGCGTTCTACCGCCCGATCCCGGCCAGCGAGTTCCGCGTCCTGCCTTTCCGCCGCGACGGTTTCATCGAGATTCCTGTCTCGCTGCCCGACGATGAGATTCCGCTCGATCGCATGTACATTCACGACATCGATTACCTGGCCGGCATGTGGCGCCGCATCTTCGACCTGTCGTATGCGCGCGGTGAGCTCATGACGCTGCAGCTCCATCCCGAGCGCATCGATTTCTTCGCCGACGCGCTGCGCGGATTGCTGGCCCACGCACGTGCGTGCGAACCGAAGGTGTGGATTGCCACGCTGGATGAGATCGCGCAGTGGTGGGACGCGAAGGCGCAGAACCGCGCGCAGTTTGTGCGCGACGGCGATCATTTTCGCGTCGAGGTTCAGGCGGCGCGCGACAGCGTCGTCATCGTGCGTGAAAACGGCAATGAGCGCAGCATGGAACCGCGCACGTTCACGGTGGATTCGCCGGCGCGGCCCTGTGTGTCAGTGGCGCCGGGCACCAGCCGCGAGGCCATCGTGGCGCTCACCGATCTGGGCTATATCGTGGAAACGGGCGAGCGCTCCGACGGTTACGCGGTGCACCTGGGCCGCGTGGAGAACGCCGGCTTTGCCACCATCGACGCGTGCCGCCGCGTCATCGACGAATCCAAGCGCCCGCTGGTGCGCTTCGGTGTGTGGCCCAAGGGGTGCCGCTCGGCTTTTGCTGCCACGGGTGACATCGACGCGCTCACCATCTGGGACTTCGTGCAGCGCTTTCGCGGCTTTTAGCACGGAATGAATCCCCGCATCGTCATTGTATCCGAAGACCTCGTCGAGCCCTGGGACGAGGGCATCAAGAAGTTCGCTTTTTCGATTGGACGCGCGCTCTTTGTCGATCATCCCGTGCGCGTGATCAACGTGGACCGCGGTGGTCTCATTTTTCGCAATGGATCACGGGCGGAAACGGCGGCCAAGGACCCGGCCGTGCGCGACGCGCTCACGCGCGGCACCGCGCACAAGTACAGCATTCACGATGTGCCGAGCACGCGCACCTTCATCCAGCCCGCTCTGCGCCACGAAGTCGCGTCGTTCGTTCCCAACCTGGTCGTGTATGTGGCCTCGCCGTCGGACACGGTGGGAAGTTTCCTGCGCTCGTATGCGCTGCGCCGTTCGTGGCCGAAGGCCTGTCACGCCATGGTCGCCCTCATCCCACGCCGGCATAAGAAGCGTGACGGTTTTTTGCTTTCCGCGACAGCTCCGGACCTGATCTTTGTTCCGTCGTACGCGTCACTCCTGCACCTGAAAGACATGTCGCTGCGCGGTGACCTGCTCCCGGTGGGTGTGGATCTCCACCAGTTTCGAAAGCCGGAACCGGGCGAGCGGGAAGCGCTGCGCACGAAATACAATGTACCGGCGGATGCGTGCGTCTATTTGCACGTGGGACATCTTTCGCCCAAGCGCAACGTGGGATCGCTGGCGCGCCTGGCGAGTGAGCCCGATGCGCACGTCATTGTGATCGGCAGCACCAGCACGCCCGAGGACTTGAGCCTTCGCCTGACCCTGGAGAAGGCCGGCGCGCGCGTGATCCGTGAGTTTGTCGCGGTGGAAGAGTTCTATCGCCTGGCCGATGCGTACGTGTTCCCGGTGATCGACGTGGAAGGTTGCGTGGAGATTCCGTTGTCGGTGCTGGAAGCCCTGGCCAGCGGGCTGCCCGTGATCGCGCGGCCGTTCGGCGGCCTGCGCGATGTGCTTCCCGCCGGCGCCGACCTTCGCTTCTTCGAAACCGAAGACGAAATGGTGGCGTGCGCGCGGGCGCTACGCGCCGAAGCACATCCCGAGACGCGCGACATGAGCGACTTTTCGTGGCGCTCGATCGCGGAACGCATGGTGGCCCGCATGACCGCCACAACGGAGGCGAAGCCGTCATGAACGCCGGCTCGGAACATATCGCGCCCAACGTCGACGCCCTGCGCCTGGCAGCGCATATTGGGAATCCGTCGTCCGCTGTCGACCTGCGCGCCGTCGATGAGGGCGCGCTGTCGCGCGCCTGTCATTTGCTCGAGAAGCAAAAGGTGTCGTTCATTCCGATTGCGCAGCGCTTCGGCTCTAGCATCGGCACGACACCGCTCGCGGATTATGTGGCGCGCGACGCGGTGCGCTACCGCGCCCAGCGCGAGGAGTTCGAGCGCATTCGCCTGGCGTTGGCGGAAGAGCGCGTCTCCACCATGGTATTCAAGTCCACGGGAGCGACGCCGTCGTTCCACTATCTCTCCAGCAATCTTGACATCCTGGTGCAGGAAGGCAATGCGCGCATCGCTCGTCGCGTGTTGACCGACATGGGTTATGTCGAGCTGCTCAACGTCGAGGAACCGCGCAAGTTCCTGTTCCGGCGCTTTGCCGGCGATGGCTCGAGCTTCGCGTTTCATCTGCACGAGGTAGTCGGGTGGGGCGTTCCGTTCCTGGACAACGAGGCGGTGTGGGCGCGTGCGCGTCATCCCGCCGATGATATTGATATTCTGATTCCGGGCGCGTCGGAGGGGCTGCTTGTAACGCTGGCGCACTGGTTCTACGAAGACAAGGCGCTCTCGCTCGGGAATCTGTTTCTCACCGCGCACGCGTTGCGCACGATGGAGGAAGCACTGGCCGAGCCCGCCGTGCATGCGCGCCGTCGTGGCTGGGAGGAAGGCTTCTGGGGCGCGATCTGCATTGTCGACGAGGCGTGGAAACGTTTGTTCGATGAGCCTCTGCTTTCCGCTGAACAGCGCGCGGAAGTCGACCGCGCCCCGGCGCGCTACGCCGACGTGCGCGCGCGCCTTCTCCCGCTCGTGCGCTACGGCTCCAACCAGGTGCCGGCGACAATCCCGTTTCGCGCCAACAAGGTGGTGTATTACCGCAAGGTGATGAAAGACCGCGGCCGCGCCATCGACAGCAAGATCAACGACGTGGCCGATACACTCCTGTGGGCGGTGCGCTGGAAGCTCCACGTGCGCAGCCAACCCGCAGTGCTGATCACGCTGAGCGGCATCGACGGGTCGGGAAAGAGCCTGCAGGCGGAGCGACTGCGCGAAGCGTTCGCAACCTGTGACGTGCGCGTGCATCCGATCTGGGCGCGCGGAGGCTCGTCAAAAGGCGCCGGTGCCATAATGCGCGCCGGCAGGCGCGCTTTGGGTGGGGGAAAAAGCGGCGCGACAGCGCCGCTCCGTGTGCCCAATGAGGCACAACGTTTCGAAGAGCGCCGCCGTCGCCTGCGCAATCCCGTGGCGCGCTGGGTTTTCAGCATCGTCTTCGCCACCGACCTGGCACGTCCCTTCGTGTTCCAGACCCGCCGCGCGATGCTCAACGGCAGCGTGGTGATCTGCGACCGCCACATCTGCGACGCGCTCGTCGACTACGCGCTCTTCACGGGAACGGATCCCGCGCAGCCACCGCTGGCGCTCAAGATTCTGCACACCATGATCCCGCGCCCGCACGTGGCCGTCCTGCTCGATGTTGATGCGGCCGAGGCGCTGCGCCGCAAGCCGGAAGAGGGAAGCACCGAACACCTGGACGCCGCGCGGCGCATGCTGCTCGATCTCGCCGCGGCACGGCGCATGACCGTGGTGGGCGGCAATGCCAGTGCAGATGAAATCCAGCGCAGCGTCGCGCGCACCGCGCTCAGCTCGTTCTACGCGCGCTACAGCACGCTCATCAACTGGCTGCTGCGCTCCAACCCCGGACAGATGAATACGCGCGAGAGTTGATCGGTGCGCACGCTCGTCTTCACGAACATGTATCCCAGCGCCGCGATGCCGTTCTACGGCTCGTTCGTGCGCGATGAAGCCGACGCGCTGCGTGAGGCGGGTGTCGACGTCGACGTCTATTTCGTGAACGGGCGCGCCAACAAGCTCAACTACTTCGGCATGCCCGCCGGCTTTTTTGAGCGCATTCGTCGCACGCCTTACGACGTGGTGCACGTCCATCATTCCTTCTGCGGCCTGGTGGCGACGATGCAGAAGAAAATTCCCGTGGTGTGGACCTTCCACGAGGGCGAGATCTCGGGCGACACGGCGGATGCGCTACGTGAACAGCCCATCAAGCACATCGCCTATTCCAAGAAGATGAAGCGCTACGTGGCGCAGAAGGTCGATGCCGTCGTGGTGGTGGCGGAGCATCTGCGCGAGCCGCTGGGTCGTGCGGATGCGCTGTGGCTTCCCGCCGGCATCAACTGGAAGCGGTTTGCGCCGATGGACTCCGGAGAAGCCAAGCGACAGCTTGGCCTGTCTCTAGAGAAGCGTTATGTGCTTTTCCCTGCGGCACCAGCACGGGTGGAGAAGCGTTATGATCTCGCGCGGTCGGGCTTCGAACGCTTCCTTGAATCAACTCCCGCCGCGCATGATCTCGAGCTCATCGCCCTGGATAATGTTCCGCACGAGCGCGTGCCGCTCTACATGAATGCCAGCGAAGTGGTGCTCATGACATCGGCGTTCGAGGCGTCGCCGGTGACCGTTCGCGAAGCGCTGGCGTGCAACGTGCCCGTGATCTGCACCGACGTGGGTGACGCCCGCGTGGTCATGAAGGGAATCGCTGGCTGTCACATCGTGGCGGCGGAGCCGAAGGCCATCGCGACGGCACTGCGCGATACGCTGAACGGTCCGCGCCGCGTTGAGTCGCGCGAGCGCATGCACGCCTACGCGCTGGACACGGTCGCGCAGAAGCTGATCGCCCTTTACGGCGAGGTTATTCAGAAGCATAGCCAGACGTACAGACGAGGCCGGCCATGAGCGCAGCACCGCGCCAGCGCGTCGCCATCGTGCGCCACTCGTTCTATCCCTTCGAGCTCAACGTGAAGCGCGAGGCGGAGGCGCTGCGCGATGCCGGCTACGACGTCGACGTCATTTGCCTGCGCAACGCGGGCGAAGCCCCCCTGGAAGTGATCGAGAGCGTCAACGTGCACCGCCTTCCCGTTGGGCACAAGCGTGGCAAGATCACGCGCTACCTCTGGGAATACAACGCGTTCTTTGTTCTCGCGGCGGCGAAGCTGGCCGCGCTGCACAACCAGCGCCGTTTCGCGGCGGTGCAGGTCAACACCATGCCGGACTATCTCGTGTTCGTGGCCCTGTACCCGAAGCTCACGGGCGCGCGCGTGGTGCTGCACCTCCACGAGCCCGTGCCCGAGCTCTTCGGCACCATGTTCCCCTCGCGCTGGTACACGCGCCCGTTCCTGTGGACGCTGGAGCGCGTCGAGCAGGCATCCATCGGCTTTGCCGATCGCGCCATCACCGTGACCGACCAGATGCGCGACAACTTCGTGCGCCGCGGCGCCGATCCCGACAAGATCGCGGTGGTTGTCAATGTTCCCGACGACCGCTACTTCCGTATCGAGCGCTACGAACACCTGCGCGCCAAAGTCGACGCCATCAAAAAGGACGAGCGTGCGCGCGGCGTCTTTCGCGTGCTGACCCACGGCTCGATCGAAGAACGCTACGGCTTCGACACCATCGTGCGGGCTGTTGCCATCGCAAAGGACAAGATCCCCGGCATCGAGTTCCGCTTCATGGGCGGTGGCGATCATCTCCCGCACGTGCTCGCGCTGGCGAAGGAGCTGGGCATTGGCGACCGCGTCCACTATCTCGGGTTTGTGCCGTTCGAGCAGATGGTGGAGGAGATTCTCTTGGCCGACGTGTGCGTGGTGGCGGTGGAGAAGAATCCGTACTCGGTGCTCGTTCACACCAACAAGATGTTCGAATACATGGCGCTCGAGCGTCCGGTGATCATGTCGCGCCTCGACGCGGTGGCGGCCTATATGCACGATGACGCGGCGCTGTACTTCGACGCCGGCAATCACGACGAGCTCGCGCGCCGCCTGATCGAGGTGGCGCGCGATCCGGCGGCTGCCCAGGCCCGCGTGCGCCACGCCAACGATCTCTATCGCGAACACCGCTGGGAAAACGAGAAACAACAGTATCTAAGCCGCTACCGCCCCGCCTAAACGGTTTCGACGGCGCTCGCGGTCCCTGGCTGCGTTGCGCCTCCTCGCCATACGCTCCGCATGGTGTATGGCATCGTCGGCGCGCCTTGCCAGGAACCACGAATCACTCGTCGAAACATATCTCCACGCGTTCTTCACAATCCTCCGCTTACGTTTCACGATCACTTGATTTGATGTGGCTTCGCCACGCCCTCTACACTGTTGGCGTGGTGAAAGCATGATTTCGATGGCACTCACAGCTCCGCAGCACCGACTGCGGCACATCGCGGCGGCGCAGCTCATGCCCGCCACCGGCATCCGCGTCCTCGTTTTCACAAACATGTATCCCACGCCGGATGCATCGTTCTACGGAACCTTCGTACGTGACGAAGTGGAATCAATGCGGCGCGCCGGCGTCCACGTCGACGTCTACTTCGTCAACGGACGCCGCAACAAGCTGGCCTACGCTGCCATGCCGTTCGGGCTGGCGAGCCGTCTTTCCATGCGGCGCTACGACATCGTCCACGTCCATCATTCGTACTGTGGCGCCATCGCCACGCTGCAGAAATCGGTCCCCGTGGTGTGGACCATCCATGAGGGCGCGCTCAATGCCCATGAAGCACCACGCGTCGACCGGCGCGTCACCAAGCTGCCGGCGTACTCGAGTGCACTGAAGCGGTGGGTTGCCGCCCGCGTCGACGCGGTTGTGGCCGTGTCGGAGCGAGTTCGCGCTCCGCTCGGCCGCGACGACGCGGAAGTCATTCCCAGCGGCATCGACCTGGAAAAATTTGTTCCCATGGAACGTAGTGAGGCGAAACGAGCCCTCGGACTCCCGCTCAATCGCCGCTACGTTCTTTTTCCGTCCTCGCCTTCCCGCCCCGAGAAACGCTACCAGCTCGCGAAGCGCGCGGTTGACCGCCTGCGAGAGATGGCGCCGGAGGCGCAGGACGTGGACCTGGTGGTGCTGGACCGCATCCCACACCACCAGGTCCCGCTGTACATGAACGCGTGCGAGGTGGTGCTTCTCACCTCCGCGTTCGAAGCATCGCCCGTCACCATCCGCGAAGCGCTCGCCTGCAACATCGCCGTGGTTTCCACGGCGGTGGGCGACGTTCCGCTCGTGTTGGCGGGCATCGAGGGATGCCGTGTCGTCGACCCGTCGGCCAACGACATGGCGCAGGCGCTGCGGGGAGTGCTCGCGGACGGGGGGCGCGTGCGCGGCCGCGAGCGGATGTACGGATTCTCGCGCGAGCGAACCGCCGAGCGTCTGATCGACGTCTACCGCCGCGTGCTCGAGAGCCGCGGCAGGGTGAGTGCGACATGAACGCATTGCGCCGCCATGTCGCATTCGTGCGCCACTGCTATTACTACCCGTACGAGCTCAAGGTGAAGCGGGAGGCGGACGCACTGCAGTCGAGCGGCTTCCAGTCGCACGTGATTTGTCTGCGCGATCGCAACGAAAAATGGCGTGAGACCATCGACGGCGTGCACGTTTACCGCATGCCCGTCCGCCATCAGCGCGGCCGCATCTTCCGCTACCTCTACGAGTACAACATTTTCTTCCTGCTTGCTTCTCTGTGGTTGATCTGGCTGCACGCGCGCCATCGCCTGAGCGCGGTGCAGGTGCACACCATGCCGGATTACCTCGTGTTTTGCGCCCTGGTGCCCAGGCTGACAGGATCGCGTGTCGTGCTTCATGTGCATGAGCCAATGCCGGAGCTCTTCGGCACGCTGTTCGAGCGCTGGTACCGGGCCGCGTTTATCGCCCTGATCACGTTGTCGCAACGCGCGTCGCTCGCGTTTGCCGACCGGGCGACCACAGTGACGCGCGAAATGAAGGACACTTTCGCGCGGCACGGGTCCAACGTGGGAAAGGTGACTGTCGTGCTGAACGTACCTGACGACAAGTTCTTCCGCCTCGACCTCTACGACCACCTGCGCGCGCGCGTCGACGCCGTCAAGGCCGAGGACCGGCGTAACGGTGTGATCCGTGTATTCACCCATGGTGCCATTGAAGATCGCTACGGCAACGACACCATCGTGCGCGCGTTGCCGCTCCTGCGATACCAGTACCCGGGTGTCCAGTTCCGCTTTCTGGGCAAGGGCGAGCATCTCGACGCCGTGCTCGCCCTGGCGGCAGACATGGGCGTGCGCCATTGTGTGCACTACCTCGGCTTCGTGCCGTTCGAGCAGATGATCGAGGAGATTCTGGCTGCCGATGTGTGCGTGGTGGCGATGAAGCGCAATCCGTACTCGGTGCTCGTGCACACCAACAAGATGTTCGAGTACATGGCGCTCAAGCGTCCGGTGGTGGCGTCGCGCCTCGACAGCAGTGCGTCGTATTTTTCCGACGACGCCGTGACGTACTTCGATCCGGATAATCCCGCCGATCTCACGCGCAAGATTCAGTCGGTGCTTGCCGATCCCGCAGCCGCGGAATCGCGCACGGCCGCCGCGACCCGCTGCTATGAAAAATACCGCTGGGAGAACGAGCGCAAAAAATATCTCGGCGTGTACGAAGACCTGCTCGGAAAGCCGCTGGTGGCGCCGGCCGTTCCGGCCACGGGTTATGTCGGCGATGTTCCGGTGGATGCCCTGCGCAAGCACGGCAAGTCAGCCGCCTGATACGGCCGCTGGACATCGCGCCTGCTGTCTCCTAGGATGCGTTTAACCCCGCATCGTTCCGGGAGACTGCATGCTCAAAGTTATTCGCGTTACCTTCTTCTCGCTCGTCGGCGTTTTTCTCCTGATCCAGCTCGTTCCGTACGGGCGCGATCACACCAATCCTGCCCACAAAGTCGAGCCCAACTGGGACAAGCCGTCGACACGCGCGCTCGCGAAGCGTGCCTGTTACGATTGCCACAGCAATGAGACGGTGTGGCCGTGGTACAGCCATGTCGCGCCGGTGTCGTGGCAGGTAATGAGCGACGTGGTCAAGGGTCGCCACGAGATGAATTTCTCGGAGTGGGACAAGCCCCAGGACGAAGCCGACCACGCCGCCAAGATGGTGACGCGCGGCAAGATGCCGCTGCCGAAGTATCTGCTCCTGCACCCCGAAGCGCGGCTTTCCCAGGCCGAAAAGGATTCGCTGGTGTCGGGGCTGACCCTGACCATCGGCGCTGACAAGGGCGCAAAGCCCAAGAAGTCCGTCTACGGCGACGAGATCAACGAGTAGCCTCCCCCGCCTTTTTTCTTGTCGGATTGGCCTCCGGTGCCTAGGATTCCGGCGATTCGCGAATCCGCGAGCGAATGTGGCGTCCGCACCGCACAAAAGGAGCCGTTCGTGAAGAAAAAGCCCGTCGCACAAGGCCGCCGCGCCCGAAAAACCGCGCCGGAGGCGCGGAAAAAGACAAGGAAACGCGCCGTCCAGGAGCCCGAAACCCTGCCGCTGTTCTCTGACGAGACCATGACACGGAAGGGCTCTGTGGCAATCGAAGCGTCCCCGGCCAGCAAGAAGCGCGGCAGCCCGAAAAAGGCCCGCGCTTCGGCCAAGGTCGCTCCCGAGATTGAAGAAGACGACGCGCCGACTCCACGCCGTTCACGCGCTGCCGCCGGCGAATACGGCACCGCCGAAACCATCGCGCAGAAGCAGCGCGAGATTTCCGTCAGCGAGTTCTTCGCCAAGAACCGCCACATGCTGGGCTTCGACAGCCCGACCCGAGCAATTCTCACCGCGGTCAAAGAAGCCGTCGATAATTCGCTCGACGCGTGCGAAGAAGCGGGCATCGCTCCCGACATCCTGGTTGAGATCCACGAAATCTCCGAGAACCGTTACCGCCTCGTGGTGGAGGACTCCGGGCCCGGCATTGTGAAGCAGCAGGTGCCGAAGATTTTCGGGAAGCTCCTCTACGGTTCCAAGTTCCACGAGCTGCGCCAGTCGCGCGGCCAGCAGGGCATCGGCATTTCGGCGGCCGTGATGTACGCGCAGCTCACCACCGGCAAACCGGTGAAGATCACATCGCGCACCGGTGCCAAAACCAGGGCGCACCTCTACGAGCTGCAGATCGACACCAAGAAGAACGCGCCCATCGTGCTCGACGACGGCCCGGTGGAATGGGAGCGCGAGCACGGCACGCGCATCGAGATGGAGCTCGAGGCGGTCTACCAGAAGGGCAAGCGCTCGGTGGACCAGTACCTGCACCAGGTGGCGCTCGCCAACCCGCACGCCGACATCCGCTTCATTGCGCCCAAGTCGGATCCGACGCACTACACGCGCCTCTCCGACCAGCTGCCGCCACCATCGGTGCCCATTCGTCCGCACCCGTACGGGGTCGAGCTGGGCGTCCTGATCGAAATGATGCAGGGCTCCAACGCGCGCAACGTGGCGAGCTTTCTCTCCAACGAATTCTCGCGCATGAGCGCCAAGACGGCGGAGGAAGTGCTCACGATTGCGAAAGTGCCGACGAGCACCAAGCCCGCGAAGGTGTCGCGCGACCAGGCCGAGGCCATCATCAAGGCGTTTCCGCTGGTGAAGATCATGCGCCCGCCCACCGACGTACTCTCGGTGGTGGGCGAGGAACTGTTGGTGAAGAGCCTGCAGCGCGAGATCAAGGCCGACTTCTACACCGCGGTGTCACGTCCACCCACCGTGTATCGCGGCAATCCGTTCCAGGTGGAAGTAGCGCTCGCGTACGGCGGGCCCGAGATGAAGGGTGACGAACTGGTGACGCTGTACCGTTTTGCCAACCGCGCGCCGCTCATCTATCAACAGAATGCGTGCGCCATCACGAGCGCGGTCATGAGCACGGCGTGGCGGTCGTATGGCATCGAGCAGAGCAAGGGCGCATTGCCCACCGCACCCATGATCATCCTGGCGCAGATTGCTTCGGTGTGGGTGCCGTTCACGTCAGAGAGCAAGGAAGCCGTCGCGCATTACGACGACATCATCAAGGAGATGAAGCTCGCGGTGCAGGAGTGCGGCCGCCGCCTGGGCGCTTACATCCGCCGCGGCGCGCGCGAGCGCGACGAAGCCAAGAAGCGCTCCTACATCGAGAAGTACATCCCGCACATCGGCATTGCGCTGCAGGAAATTCTCGGCATCTCCGAGAAGGAAGAGAAAGAAGTCGTCGACACACTTGTCGACACACTCGAGCGCAGCCGCAAGTTGTAACGGCACGCGCACCGTAAAACAAAAGGGGCGGTCACCCGGTGGTGGCCGCCCCTGTCTTGTTTCTACGGGGAATTCTTAACCCTTCGACAACGGCACGTAGAACGTGTTGTCGCCGCGTCGCACCAGGACGGCGACCGACTTCGTGCCTTTCACATTGGAGAGCACGCGGTCCACGTCGCTGGCGGAAACGACCGTGCGCTTGTCGATCTCGACGATGAGGTCGCCTTTGCGGAAGCCCGCGTCGTCGGCGGGGGAGCCGCCGCGCACGCCGACCACCAGCGCACCCTTCGCATTTTCGTAGCCCAGCTCGTGCGCCGTGTCAGCCGTCAGGTCCTCCACCGCGAGGCCGAAATTCTCCTGCAGCCGGTCCGGCGGTTGACTCGGTTTGGACGGTGTACCGTTCAGCGCCGCGTCGGTGGGACGCTCGCCCACTTTGACCTGCATCTGCTTCTGCTTCCCGTCGCGAATCAGCACGATGCTCGCGGTCTTGTTGGGATCCGTCTTCGCGACTTCGTTACGCAGGTCGTTGCTGTTCGTAATTTTCTTGCCGTTGAATTCGGTGATGACGTCGCCGCGCTTCAAGCCGCCCTTGTCACCGGGACCGCCCGGCGTCACGCTGCCCACCAGCGCGCCGCCGTTCTCGGGAACGTTGAGCGCCTTGGCCAGGTCTTCGTTGATGTCCTGGGGCAGAACGGCGAGGTAACCGCGCGTCACGCCGCCATCGCTGATGAGCTGGTCCATCACCTGCTTCGCCATGTCGATGGGAATGGCAAACCCCACGCCGGCTCCATTGCCGGTCGTGCTGGCGATGGCGGTGTTGATGCCGATCACCTTGCCGTCGAGATCCGCCAGCGCGCCGCCGCTGTTACCGGGATTGATCGAAGCATCGGTCTGAATGAAATCTTCATACGCGGCCACACCGATGGATGAGCGCCCCTTGGCACTCACGATGCCGGCGGTCACCGAGTGCAGGAGCTGGAACGGATTGCCGACAGCGATCACCCACTGGCCCACGCGTAGATTGCCCGACGTGCCGAATTGCGCCACCGGGAGATCCCTGGCGTCCACCACCTTGATCACGGCGAGATCGGTGGGAGGATCGGTGCCGACGACTTTGGCTTCGTGGCGCTTGCCGTCCTCGAGGATTACCGTGAGCTTGGTGGCGTCGGCTACAACGTGATTGTTGGTGAGGATGTAGCCGCCCGCGCGCGCCACCACACCCGAGCCCACGCTACGCAACGTCTGGGTGTTACCTTGCCCGCCGCTGCCCTGGTCGTCGCCGTCGTTGGGCGCGTCCTGTCCGAAGAAGCGCCGGTAGAGCTCGTTGGCCCCGTCGGATACTTCCACTTTCTTCTCGGCGTAGATGGGAACCACCGACGGGCCCACCCGGTTGGAAGCTTCCTCGAACGCCTGGCTGAGCTCCTCGGCGACGTTTCGCCCCGGCGAGCTCGACTGTGCGTAACCGGGTGTAACTGAATTGGAAACAATGGGCGAACGCAGCTGGAGATTGGGCCAGACGGCGACGCCGACCAGAACGATGATGGCGGTTGTGGCTGCCGTGAGGGCGAGCTGAACCGCAGATTTTTTCGACATAACCATTTCCTCCATGATGGGAAACCGACATTCCGTGCGGCCCGGGTCCTGCCTGTCAATTTACAGCGGCGGGCACGGTGGGGCACCACAGCGGTTGATGTTTCAATCTCTTCTACAGAAAAAGCCGTAGATCGTGCCCGGTCCACAAAAAGTTTTGCACAATCTGCCGGCGGCCCGTTGACGACCGTGGGGGCCGGGTCTAGCCTGCTTCCAGTTTTTGACAACGGGACGTTCCGTCAATTCCTTCCTTCCCGTCCCACCGCAACGCCGACCGACAAGCTCCTCGTGCGCCCGCGCCGACGCGGGCAAGAATCGCATTTCACTCTGACGACGATGCGCGCCGCCGTCTCGCGTTTTCATTCGAGCCCACGGGCGCGATCGCTTCGACTGGAGCCCCTATGTACCGCAAGACTCGATACGCGGCACGGGCCGCGCTTTTGGCGCTTGCGCTGACGGCGAGTGCTGCCCGTGCCGATTGGAATCTCGGCGACAATTACAAGATGCACTTCCCGCAGCTGCCTGATCCGGTGGGATTCGACGTGAACTTCCTGGCGCCGCGTTCCGTCGCCGACGACTGGCGCTGCACCGAAACCGGACCTGTCACTGATATTCATTTTTGGTTCTCGGCGCAAGGCGACTGGCTCAATCTCCAGCAGCCCGTCGAG
>DATEHD010000367.1:0-14680 GCA_035279765.1 Candidatus Krumholzibacteriia bacterium
TTGTCTGTCGAGTAGAGCACGATCGTATTCTCGGCGAGACCCATGTCGTCGAGCGCTTTCAGGATCTTGCCCACCATGGCGTCGTGTTCGATCATCCCGTCAGCGTATTCGGTGCGCGCGGTGAGACCGGGCGTGTCGCGGTGCTCGGCGCGCACGTGCGTACGGAAGTGCATGCGTGTCGAGTTCATCCAGCAGAAGAACGGCTTGCCCGCGTTATGCTGGCGCTTGATGAAGTCGATGGCGGCATCGGAGGTTTCGTCGTCGATCGTCTCCATGCGTTTTTTCGTGAGCGCACCGGTGTCTTCGATCTTCTGTCTTCCCACGCGGCCCCAGCGCGGCTGCACGGTGGCGTCATCCTTCTCGGTTGCCCAGCAGTGCAACACGCCGCGCGGCCCGAACTGTTCCCGGAACTTCGGGTCTTTGGGATAATTCGGATCTTCGGGCTCTTCCTCGGCGTTCAGGTGATAGAGGTTGCCGTAGAACTCGTCGAAGCCATGTACCGTGGGCAGATATTCGTTCTTGTCGCCCAGGTGGTTCTTTCCGAACTGGCCGGTGGCATAGCCCATGGGCTTCAAGACCTGCGCGATGGTCACGTCGCGCGCCTGCAGTCCCACCGGCGCGCCCGGCACACCGACCTTAGAAAGCCCCGTGCGCAGCGTGCACTGTCCCGTAATGAAGCTCGACCGTCCCGCCGTGCAACTCTGCTCGGCGTAGTAGTCGGTGAAGATCATTCCCTCGTGGGCGATACGGTCGATGTTCGGCGTCCAGTAGCCCATGAGTCCCATCGAGTAGGCGCTCACGTTGCTCTGGCCGATGTCGTCACCCCAGATGACGAGAATGTTGGGTTTGGATTGCTGCGCGTGCGCTGGCGAATGAGCGACGCCGAGTACGAACAACGCAGACATCAACGATAGAAAGAAACGCGGTCTCATGGAAGTCTCCTATCGGTAAAGGAACCCGGCATCGACGCGGATCATGTCCGCTGTCTTTGCGGCGCCGCTCATGTCGATCCACATGCGATCGTATCCTACACGCAGAAAGAAAATGTCGAGCGGTTGCAAACTCAAACCGCCGCCCAATGAGTAAGCGACGCCGTCGTCTCCGAACGTCGTGGCATAGTTGCCGCAGATGTAACCCCACCACGGATCCCAATAGCATCCGCCTGAAATGCCGGACGGGATGTTGGTATCGACAAGCGCCCAGCCCACCGTGCCCTGCACGTAGGGCGTGAGCGCTTTGGGCAGCAGGTTGAAGATGGCGCTTGCCGCAATATTGCCGGTGTCGAGCCAGCCGCTGTAGTGGGTCTGTTGCGTGGCGTCGGTCTTAAGGATGTCTGTCGCGGTGTAGTCGAGGGTGCGCCAGCTCATGAAACCGCCGATGTTGAGCCGCTCGTTTACGTTGTATCCAACGCCGAAGCCCCAGCCCAGATCATCCTCGACCGACAGCTTCGAGCCACCCGCGCCATCGAACGTGTGCGCCGCGGTGTAGCGAGTCTGAATGGTGAAGTCCCACATTCCCGTGCGTTCGCTCGGCCGCATCAGTTCCGCGTGCGCGGCGCTCGTGGCCATCACCACCATCACAAGAGTTGCCAACAACGGTTTCATGGATTGCCCTCCTCGCTTCATTTCAATGCCCCGGGAAAGATCGGACCCCAATCGTTCTTCATGCTGACCACGGTCCAGCCCTTCGCCACCGCTTCGTCCCACGCCTTGTCGAGTTTGCCGACGGGCGATTCACGATCGTAGGCCCACTCGCGCTCCGCGTCATCGTGGTGGATGAGCACAGCGAGGCGCGGGCCCGGCCCGGCCGCTGTCCACTCCAGCATTTGCTGGTCGCCGTCGGAGTTTCCGAACGCGGCAATAGGCCGGCGCCCGATGAAGGTCTGGATGCCAACCGGCTTGCCTTCGCCATCGTCTACGAACTGGATTTCGGGCAGCTTCATCAGCACCGGCACGCCGTTCTTGACCTCGTACTTGAGCTTTCCCTGGCTGCCGATCACCTGCTCCGGCGGAATGCCGTAAACGTCTTCGGCAAACCCGCGTATGAATTCCACGCCGCCGCCGGACACGATGAAGGTCTTGAAGCCGTTGGCGCGCAGGTACTCCAGCAGCTGGATCATGGGCCGGTAAACCATCTGTCGGTAGGGGACCTGGCGCGTCGGATGCCGGTGCGTGTCCAGCCAGTTGGCCACGTCGGTCTTGAATTCGTCGGTGGTGATACCGCTGTGCGTCGCGGCGATCGCTGCCAGCACCGATTTTTCGCCGCCCGCCATGAAGCCCTTCGTATCGCCCGCAATCAGGCGGGAGAGCATCGGATTCTTTTTCCACTGGGGATTGTCGGGCGCCAGCTCCGTCACTTCGTCGATGGCGAACTGGAGCTGGAAGTAAACCGGCTGTTCGGCCCACAGGGTTCCGTCGTTGTCGAAGACAGCGATGCGTTTGACGGGCGGAACGAAATCCTTGGTGCCTTCGGTCGTGACTTTCTTGACGAACGCGATGATGGACTGCTTGGCAGCCCCATCATTCCAACCCGGCAGCGGATCGGTAGCAGCGGCGGTCGCGGTGGAATCCGTGGTCGTGGTTGTGGTGGTCGTCGTCTTGGTCGTACACGCGAGCATCGCGACAAGCACAACGATTACCGTCGACGCAAGTGCGCGTCGCACCGAGGGCGATGGCATGGCGGCCTCCCGAAAATGGGATGATGAGCGGGAGAAGCGGTGCGATTGGTTGCGAAGCGATGGATGCACGTCCGGCCGACGTGGGAATCAGCCGGATTTCTCCCGCGCGCAAGAGGCTACGACGAAGACGCTATGTGTGTCAACGCCACGCGTTTCCGACCTGGATGTAGAACGCGAAGTCGCCGGGTCCCCACGCGAAATCGAGACCCGAATACATCTTCAACTGTCGCGCCATCAGGTAACGAAATCCCGTGCCGCCGGCCACGCGCGTATCCGCATCCGAAAAGTCGTCGCGTAATCCCCATGCGCGACCGACACCGCCGAATCCCATCAGCGCCCAGCGCGGCGTCACGTTGAAACGCAGCTCGCTCTCGACGAGCGCGGTGTTCTGGTCCTGGTAATGCGCGGCTGCGATGCCGCGCATGTCGACATACGGCAGCATGTAAAACGGAGCTCCACCGCGCGCCGTGCGCGCGTCGAGACGCATGCCCAGCACGCAGCGCCGCAGCACGGGGGCATACGCGAACACGTGTGCACGATACGTCTGGAATGATTCATCGCCGCCGAACGCAGGATCGTAGAAGAGAGCGTCAAGGCTGCCCGTCCAGCCGCGGCTGGGCGTGAAGATCGTGTCACGCGAATCGTACTCAATCGACGGACCGAGGCCCGAGCTGCGCCGCTTCGCGTTGCCGGTGGGCACGAGCTCGCCCGGCCTGTCGAACTCGCTCTCGAGGTCGAGATATACCCAGCGTGCGACGAGCCATGTGTGTGTATCGCCCAGGCGGTACAGCAGGTGATTCACCAAAGCGGCGCCGTGAACCGCATAGCCGAGGCCGCCGCTGATGGAGCCGTTGGCGCCATAATACGTGACTTCCACATTGGCGTAGCCGCCGCCTCCGCGCCAGCGCCAGCGGTCCTGGTGGAACGTCACCATGCCGCCACCCGCTGCTCCCCAGGTGCCGTTTTCAGTGGCCAATCCGCCCGCGGCATAGATGTTGGGCGGGCGATACGGCGCGCCTTCTTCATGCTGCGCAGCCAGCTCCGCGAGCGACTGTTGAAAGAAAGCGAGCATGAGCCCACCGCCATATCCGACTGCCGGTTCGGTAATAAGAATGGGTACGGGGAAAATACCCTGGCTCTCCAGCAGGTACTTCGACATGTCGAACGCACCGTCTTTGGGATCGCGAAATTGATCCATCCAACCGGCGCGCACGCCGACGGGCGTCAACAAGAGAACGAGTGCGACGAGAGGTGCAACGCGCGACATGACGACGTGCGTTACGTTTCAGATCGGTAGCGGTCGGGGGCGTAGCGGCTGGCGAGCAGACCGGTCGCCTTCTCGAGATCGATCTCCGACACGAGGACGCCTTCTTCGCCATACGGCAGGAAGGCGACGCACTCCCCCGACGGATCAATCAGACTGGTGGCCGATTCGGGAAAACGTAGCGCGTAGTTGACGCTCGCAAAGTAGATGGTGTTCTCGCGGGCGCGCATCGCCATCGCCTTCTCATAATAAGGAGAATCCGCGGCGCCCCACTTCTTGGGCTTCACACCCGACTGCTCGTTGCCCGTGTGCTGGGGATGAAACACGATCTTGGCACCACGCGTGGCGGCCCAGCGCACTGTCTCCGGGTAACGCCAGCCTTCGTGGCAGATCGCAATTCCGAATTTGAAATTCGCGGAGAGAAACATGCGGCGCGTGGTGCCGGGAACGTAGAACGCGTCTTCGCTCGGATCGAGCTGGTTCTTGGTCTGGATGCCCTGGCGATTGCCCCGGTCATCAAACACGTAGGAGGTGACCTGGCGCCCGTTCTTGGTGATGCGCTCGAGACCGACAATCATGGAGATGCGATAGTCCCGCGCGCAGTGCGCCACCGTCTTGACCGTGTGTTCGAGCTGCGATTCCTCCCACGGAATCACCTCGAAGTCCTGTCCGCGCAATCCGGGCAGGTACGCCTCCGGGAAACATACGATCTCCGCGTTCTGCTTCTTGGCCTGCGCCGCCCAGTGATGCACGCGCCCGAGCCCGTCCTCGAGCGATGTCGCGGGACGCGGTGAGGCGAGTGCGATGATTGCCGTCTTGCTCATTGTCCAAACCGGTACGTCGGCCCGAGCACGACGTAAAACCCGCCGTTGAAGTCCGCGCCCGCATCGACCACCAGGAGCCAGTGCGGCGTAAATTGAAAATTACCACCGATGTCGTACATCCAGTTATTGACCGGCTGTTGATCCGCCTCGAAGTCGAGGCGGTCGCCGTTGGGCAGCGTACTGTGCCCTTTCGCGGTGGCTGCCGTGTCCCAGTCACCCGCACCGAGCCAGAGCTGCATCGGTGTCTCCGCGAGCACTCCGTTATACCCCACGCGGAAGCTCGTGATCTTCGCGGTGAACGCATCGTCAAAGCCGAGGTCGCTGCGAATGTAACAGAAGTCAACCACCGAGAAGAAATTGAGGTAACCGGCGGCCAGTGTGCCGCCGAGGCCGCCCACGATACCGTCCAGGCTGGTCTCAACATCGGTGTCGTACTGGACATCGCCGGGAGTCGGGCCGGGCTTCGGCACGGTGACACGCGCGTGTGTCTTGGATTCGTTGTGCACGTAGCCCACCAGGCCGTAAACGTTGAAAAAAGGCAGCAGCCAGAGATCTCCCTTGAGGTTCGCGTTGAACACGTCGCTCGTCGAGCCGATATCGAGAAAGTTGCTCACGGATTGCGGCTGGTTGTTAACACCGATGCGCACGTCGGTCACTTCGATCTTGCGATTGCCGAGCCCGGTGAGCACCAGCGAGAGACCGTACGGCAGCGGCAGCGTATGGCCGCGTTTGCGCGCCTCTTCCGCCATGAACGGAAAGCGCGAGTGCTGCATGGTGGAATCCGGCGCCTGTGCCCGGGCGCTCGCTGTGCATGCAGCGAGCAGCACCATCAACAGAACAGCGTGTCTCATGGTCAGATCCGGTTGAGTGCCGGCTTCTGCCATGTGCCGTCGAGCGCTTCGGGTTTCGGCCAGTAGAGACGCATCGCCATAAAGAATGGCCCCTGCGGCGCCGGCAACCAGTTGGCCTGTAGCTTGGGGCCGGGCGAAGCGTACTGGATGTGGAGAATGATGCTGCCGTCCTTCTCCTTCTTGAGCTTCGGCAGCATGGGTGAATTGATCAGGTAGCGGTCCAATGGGTTGGCCACCAGCAGGTGCCCGGGCAGATCGTACATGGTGAGCGACCAGAACGCGTTCACCGGCGGCAGCTGCTCTTTCGGAAACGTGATCGTGTACTTGCCGCCGGTTCCGTCGAGCGGCGCGCCGCTGCTGTCGACAAAATACACGGGGTACATGGCTTCGTCTTTCGAGTTGCCGTAGATGCCTTCGACTGCCGCCACCATTCGGTACAGGTAATTGCCACCCAGAAACGACCGCGTCCCCACCAAATCGCCGCTGCCGAGCTCGCCCGTTGCCAGCTTGTCCTTGATTTTCGCGTGCTCCGCCCACGCGTCCTTGATGCCCGCTTCGATCGCTGCTTTCACCTCGGGGCTCAGCGTCGCGACGTCGAATTTCTTCCCCGCGCCAACACCGATCTTTGCGAACCGCGCCATGAGCGCCGTCTCGGACGAATCGGTGGGACAGTACTGAAGGATGAAATTGAGCTCGTTGAAGAACTCGAGCGACGACTTCTCCTCGGTCGCCGAAAGCGGTGTCACGAAGTCGATGTCCGGTGCCGGCGCGGGCGCCTTCGTGTTTGCGAACGCCGACAGCGTGTGAACCTTGTAGCCATCCTGGATCAGCTTCACCTTGGCGAGGTCATCGGGGCCGAAGAGCTGGGTACGGATAAGAATGAGCGCCAGGTCGGTCTCGCACCGAATGACCTGCGTGATGTTCGCGGGCGCCTCGCCCTTCCACTCCGGCCCCGCAAGGAGGAAGTTGCCGCCGCCGTTGCCCGTCGTGCGGCTGCCGGCGTACGCAAAGTTGTAGGTATCGAGGTCGATGAACTGCGCCGAATAGTAGCGGCCCGCTTCGACAGCCGGCAGCGTCAACACCACCGGTTCGGCGCGCAGGTCCACACCCACCGTCGAGTACGGCGTATCCGAGTTGGGCGACTGGATGGCCTTGTCGTCCGGCGTGTACAGACGCGCCGTGTTGTGGACCTCGTTCCATCCGCCCTTGTACTCCTTGCCATTGACATCGACGAAGTACGAGTACTGGATGCGGTAATTGTCGACGAGCGGAAAACCGTAGATGTAGGCATCCTTGGCGATGGCGCGCGCTTCATCCGGCGCCAGGATGGGTTCCTTCTTCTGGGAACAGGAAAGCAGCACCGCACCGGCGGCGAACACCAGGGACAGGGAGCGAAATCGCATGGCGACACCTTCCAAAATGGATGGAACTACTGAACGGGACCGGGAGTTCGACTCATGATCCGATGCGTTCGGGATGGTAGACCGGGTAAACATGTGTGTCAACCGCGAGGGGCTCGACTCCAGCGCGCGGCATGATTAAAATACGGACATAGGTCGACACATCACACTCACATGAAAGGAATCATCATGGCAAAAAAGAAAGCAACCAAAGCGAAAGCCAAGGCGAGACCGCGTGCGAAGGCGAAGAGCCGTTCGAAGTCGTCGTCGGGGAATGCGCAATACAACGCGGCGCTCGACGGTGTGATCACGCACACGGAATTTGCGAGCACGGATCCCGACGCGACCAAGACCTGGCTTTCGAAGGCGCTGGGTTGGAAGTTCCGCCCGAGCATGCCCATGGGTGACGGCAGCACATACCACCTGTTCATGTACTCCAACCAGGGCGGCGGCGGAATTCGCGTCAACAGCCCGCAGGAAACACCGGGGACGGTGCCGTACGTGCAGGTGGCCAACGTGAAGAAGGCGTTCGACAAGGCCATCAAGGCCGGCGCCAACGTCATGATGCCGCCCTCTCCCGTGATGGAAGGACTGCACATCGCCATCGTGCTCGCGCCGGGTGGCGTCGCCGTGGGGTTTGCCGGACCCAAGTGAACATCCTCGACGCCATCGGCAACACCTCGATGGTGCAGCTCCGGCGCGTGGTGCCGCCGGACTGCGCGCGTATCTTCGTGAAGCTCGAGTGGGAGAATCCCACCGGCAGCATGAAGGACCGCATGGCACTCGGCGTGATCAAGCGGGCCGAGGAGCAGGGCAAACTCAAGCCCGGCGGAACCGTCGTCGAATACACGGGCGGCAGCACGGGCGCGTCACTCGCGCTCGTGTGCGCCGCCCGTGGGTATCGTCTTCGCATCGTGACCTCGGATGCATTCAGCCGCGAGAAGCGCGATCAGATGGCCGCGTTCGGCGCGGAGCTCACCCTGGTTCCCAGCGCAGGCGGGCTCAGCACGAAGAAACTTTTTCTCGAAATGATCGAGACCGCGCGCGCCATCAGCCAGGAGCCCGGCACCTACTGGGTGAATCAGCTCGAAAATGCCGACATCATCCCGGGCTATTACGGGCTGGGCGAGGAGATCTGGAAGCAGACGGATGGCCGCGTCGACGCCTTCGTGCACGGTGTCGGGACAGCGGCGTCATCACGCGGCGTCGTGACCGTGCTCAAGCGCCATCATCCGGATCTCAAGTTCTTTGCCTTCGAGCCCGCGGAGTCTCCCGTGCTGGGTGGAGGGAACCCGGGCGCGCACATGGTCGAGGGTGTGGGTGTGGGCTTTGTGCCCGCGCTGTGGGATGCATCACTCGCGGATGGCGTGATTCCCGTTCCGACCGAAGATGCGAAGAAGATGGCGCGGCGCCTGGCGCGTGAGGAAGGGTTGTTCGCGGGCACATCCTCGGGAGCGAATGTGATTGCTGCAATTCAGGCGGGGCGTCAGCTGGGTCCCAACGCAACCGTGGTCACGCTCATGATCGATTCCGGACTCAAGTACGTGACCACCGACGTGTACACCACCAATGCACACTCACGATGAGTTGGAAACCGCGCAGAAGCAGAGAAGAATAGAAAACTCGTTACTAATTACTTGACGTGCGTGCCATACGCGCGCTACACTCCCGCCTGAACTTGGGGAGGGTTCTCTTTACTTATCTCCTCTCCGCGAGGCAGGCGGGTTGTTCCGCGGGCGTCTCCTTATACGCTCGCATCTTTGTCCACGATCCCACCCGTTAGAGCGATCTCCTGACCATCGCATCACGTGAGCCGGGCATTTCGGCGCTAGTGTTGCGTTTGGCCGCCGCATACCCCGTTTCACGCTGAAGTCGACATCACCACGTTCGTGGAGGTACGCCCATGCGTAAGAGTCTGGGGCTATGCCTTGGTCTGCTCGCGGTAGCGTTGCTGCTGCTTTGGAGCTGTTCCAAGGATTCACCCGTCAGCCCGACGGAAACACCCGTACAGCACGAGCCATTGACCGAAGCAACCGGTCTGTGGATCGCGCCCGTGCAGGGTTTGACGACGGCATGGTATCCCGCGCCGGCGAAGTTCACCGTCAGCAACGATGTTCGCACCATAAAGCTGAAAGTTGTAACCACGGAAAAGGCAAAGATTGTGTGGAGCGGTGCCGTCGAGACTTCCCGCACCGCCTATGAATCGTATGCGGAATGTGCGCTTCCGGCCCCCGGAAGCCATCAGTTGGTGAAAGCCGAGGCAACGGAGCACGACGGAACCAGGACAATTGTCGAGACGTTCTCCTCGGGCATCCTGGTATCGAACCGGGGCGCAGGCGAAATGCAAATCGGTTCGGTCGCGTTGTCGGATGCAGAGCCTCGCCTGGATCAGTACACAACGGCGGCGGAACGCATCCGAGTCCTGCTCGACGGTCGCGTTATCGCTGCGGTCAAGAGCACGGGTACTGACTCCTACCGCACCGCGGCCGGCGCGCCACTTCACGTCAAAGCCACCACCAATGAGCTCGGTACGCTGGTGGAGTGGCGATTGGATGGCAAGCCGCTGTGGCTCGGCACGGAAGGAGATGTTGCGCTTCCCCAGGAGCCGGGCAAGCACGTGCTGTCGGTGGGTCCTCCCAGCCACGCACATTCAGTCGCGGTTCAAACCTTCGGCACGTCTGTAGTGGTGGAAGGCGGTGGAGGCATCGCGGCAGGCAAGCCGGTGACGTTCCACGTTACCACCAACCCGCCCGGATTCGAGTCGGAAGTGCTGTGGATGTCGGGCACCTTGTTCGGAACCGCGGAGCCCGCGCTTGGAAAAGGCGCTTCCTTCACGGCCGTATTCGACAGACCCTGGCCGACGACCCCGGACGGTGCCACCTGCGTGGGCGTCCGCGCCGGATCCGCAGCCGTTATCGTCGACGACAAAATCACGATGGGATACGACCTGTCGCGACTCGACAGCGACCTGGATGATGCGGCGAAAGCATTGGGACAGCGTGCCTGCTGCATCACCGACAGTCTCGCTCGAGCACAGACCTTCGACGCGTTGAATACACTGGTCAAATCGCGGGACGCGCTCAACAACGCGATCAACGTTTACAACTCGCTGTCCAAACTGACCAGGAAAGCGATCGACCTCGCCTACGGTGATTTCCAGGGCGACATGAGAGTGCAGATTCTCAACCTCGAGGCCGGGATCGCCAAGATCAAGAACCAGCCCGACTGCTCCAACGCGAGCCTGCTGAAAGGCGTGCAAGCGTTGTCATTCTGCCAGGACCTCCAAGATTTCCTGTACGGATTCGGCCAGGCTCTGACCGCAATGGGGCTCATACTTCTCGCTATCGGAATCGCTCTGATTTGGATCCCCGGCGTGGGTGCACCCATCACGCTCGCCGGAATCCTCTTTGGAACAGCCGGCGGGATATTGGTTCTGATTTCATACACATTCACGTGCTGAGCCATGAAACACCGTGCATCAAAAATCTCAATCTCGGGAGGTTCATATTATGAGGTCACGAATTGGTGTTGCCTCGTTCTTGCTCTGCCTCGCGGTGCTCGTCGGCTCAGCCGCCGCCGCGCCGCACAGTACCTGTTATATCGCCAAGGGAAAGAACGCCGGCACACAGCCGACGGACTGGTCCGCCATTGTCGTTCTGGACAGCCTGGAAACGACGGCCAAGATCACCATCAACTGCTGCGCATGCGGAGGTCTCGGCGGCACTGGAGTGCGGGCGTTTCTGAATACAGATGCTGAAGGACAGGTGCTGGCACTCAACGGGATTGCCGGTGGCGCCTGTCCGATCACGGCCACCTGGAAGAGTACCGATTCAACACCACTGACCCCGGCGCGGGTTCAGGCGCTGAAGAACGGTACGATGTATGTCTGGGCATTCAAGCAGGTGTGCTCGGACTCGCCGGCAGGTCCGAAACACTACCTCGTCCCGGGACCATGCGATCAATGAGGTAAACGAGCGGTGCGCTGGAGTCGAGGGACTCCAGCGCACCGCGACATGCGCGCGCTATTGTCCTTCCAGTGCATAGTCAAATTCGTACAGGTGATTCTTCCCTTCGAAGATGATTGTGAAGATGCCACTGAGACCGGCGAGTTCGTCGGTGCCCGAGTCGGGCACCACGGTGATATCCATTTTGAAGTCCGCGCCCTTGCGCATGGTGCTCTTGTGCTGAAGGACGAAGCTCCCGCGCTTTCCGTGCAGAGTTCCTGTCACGCGCTCGACAGCCACGTAACCGGCGGAGCCTTTGACGGGTGAATCGGCGCCCATCATTTCGCCCTCGCTGACGGCTTCGAGGTCGCCATGAATCTGCTTGTCGAGAAACAGGCGATTGAAGCGTCCCGTGGCGGGATCGGGCGGTATCGGCGTCACCTTCACGTCAAAACTGCCTTTGGCAATCATTCGTCCCTCCATCACCGGTTGATCAACTTGATCATGTGAGCGTTGTAGCGGTCGCCCTGCGCTCCCTGCGGCGCGGCTTCTTCGATGTGCTTGAGATCGTCCGGGCTCAGCGTGATGTCCGCGGCCGCCGCGTTCTCCTCGAGGCGCTTGCTGCTGCTCGTGCCCGGAATGGGGACGATGTCGTCGCCGCGGTGCAGCAACCACGCCAGCGCCAGCTGCGCGGGCGTGCAGCCCTTTTTCGCCGCCACTTCCTTCACGCGCTCCGCCACCGTCATGTTTCTGTCGAAATTCTCGCCCTGCCAGCGCGGATGGCCGCGACGCCAGTCTTTCTCCGAAAGCTCTTCCGTGCTCCGAAAACGTCCGGCGAGAAATCCGCGCCCGAGCGGACTGTACGCGATGAGCCCGATGCCGAGCTTGCGCATGGTAGCCAGCATGCCGTTCTCGGGATCGCGGGTGAAGAGCGAGTACTCGTTCTGGATCGAAGTGAGCGGGTGCACCTTGTGCGCGCGCTGCACACTCTCCGTGGAAGGCTCCGACAAACCGATGTACTTCACCTTGCCGGCACGCACGAGATCGGCCATGGCACCCACGGATTCCTCAATGGGCACCTGGTCATCGACACGATGCATTTGATATAGGTCTATGTAATCAACACCGAGGCGTTTCAATGAAGATTCGCACGCTTCGCGTGCGTATTCGGCGCTGCCGTTGACAGGACGCCCCGCCGAGCCGCCGCCCCGCACAAAACCAAACTTGGTGGCCAGAAAAACGCGATCGCGTTTGCCGCGAATCGCCTTTCCCACCTTTTCCTCCGAGTCTCCGTAGACGTCCGCCGTGTCGAGAAAGTTCATCCCCAGCTCGAGCGAGCGGTGCACAAGCTTGATGGCGTCTTCATCGTTGTGAATGCTGCTCGTATAGACGTCGGCGATGCCCAGGCTCATGCAGCCAAAGCCGATCGCCGATACGTCGGGGCCGTGGTGGCCGAGTTTTCTGCTTTTCATGTGTTGCCCCCTTTCCGCGCAAGATACGCCATCGCG
Organism: Candidatus Krumholzibacteriia bacterium; assembly: GCA_035279765.1. GTDB lineage: Bacteria > Krumholzibacteriota > Krumholzibacteriia > WVZY01 > JAKEHA01 > JAKEHA01. Next base: position 12,469 of record DATEHD010000367.1, read on the forward strand.
AACCCACAATCCAGAACGTGTGCGCGTGGCGTCGCCAAGCCATGATCACCTCCACCCCATTGAAAAGTATCGCGCGGAGTACTAGGCTCCGGGCGTGCATCGAGCTCCCCGGCCGGATCGTTGCACGGCCACTCATTTATCCCGGAGGGATTTTCATGAAAACGACCCTGCGTTTGATTGCTTTGTTTGCAACGGTGGCGGTGCTCGCCGTCTCCCTCGGTTGCTCCAACTCGGGCGGCGCCAAGGCCGTCGGCGCGACACTTTACCAGCAGGTTGGCGGTGCGGATGGTTGCGAGAAACTCGCGAGCCAGTTCGGCGCCAACATCAAGGCCAACCCCGCGATCAATTCCGTGATCGATGCCGGCGTCATCACGGCGCTGCAGAGCGGACTGACCAACGACATCATGCGCGCGAGCAACATGAGCCCCACGAGCGGCGCGTCGCTCGAAAGTGCGCTCAAGGGCCAGAAGCTCGATGCGAACGCGGTGGCGGGACTGAGCAACGCGCTCACCGAAGCCGGAACCGCGCTCAACCTCGGCAAGGATACGGTGGGCTCGCTCACCGGGTTGTTGAAGCCGGCCACGAAGATGCTCGGAATGTAAGCTCGTTTTCCTGCATTCTGTAATGAATGTGAAACGGGTCGCGTCGTAGGACGCGGCCCGTTTTTTTCTTGGCGTATAGTGCCTCGCCACTTCCGGTTGATCCCAATACTTCCCGATACGGTTTGCGTAAAACAGTGGATGTGACATCCCGGCCGCACCATGCTAGGATTAATGGAGTTGCGCGCCAGGCATCCGCACGCGACGTACGCATTCTATGCTCCCGCACCGCCGCCTAACAATCTACCTCAGCACACTCACGCTGGTGGCCCTCGTGGCCGCGGTGCTGGCTGCGTTGTCTTCGCCCGATGCCAATGCATCCGGGCCGCTGACAACAAAGGGCACGCAGCCGCCGGTCAATTTTCCGATCTACGCCCCGTTCGAGTGCGCGCAGTGCCACGCCAACTACGACGCCGGTCACAATATCGAACCGTACAACACGTGGTCGGGATCGATGATGGCGCAGGCGTCGCGCGATCCCTTCTTCTGGGCGGCACTCGATGTCGCCAATCACGACACTCCCAACGTGGGCGACTTCTGCCTGCGCTGCCACCTGCCCACGCCGTGGCTCGACGGCCGCACCAGCGCACCCACGAGCAACAATGACGGGTGTGGACTGATCGGCAACTTGGACCAGACCGACGCCGACTTCGACGGCGTCTCCTGCCATCTCTGTCACCGCATGATGGAGAATCCGGCGCCGCCGCCGGGCGAGAGCAAGCTGTACTACGAGAACGCAAACTACTGGGTCGACGATACGCAGTGCGCCAACGGCGAACCCTGCCGGCGCGGACCCTACAACTATCCGCAGGACGGCATTGCGCCACCGCACGCGTGGGCCTATTCGCCGTACCACAAGAGCTCCGGTCTCTGTGGCAACTGCCACAACGTGACCAACCCTGCGGTGACGCTGGTGCGCAACGGCGTCGACACGGGCATTCCCATGCCTGTCGAGCGCACGTTCCGCGAGTGGCAGAACAGCAGCTACAGCGATTCCCTCTCGGCCGGCTACCAGACGTGCCAGAACTGCCACATGCCGAGTGTGGCCATCGATTCGGTGTATGCGTGCAGCATCAAGCGCAACATCCGCACGAACAACATGCGCGTCCATCAATTCGCGGGCGGCAACGCGTGGGTGCCCGACGTGCTGCGACAGGAATACCCCGCGCTCGACATCGACGACAGCTTCAACGCCACGCGCGACTGGGCGCTCGACATGCTGCAGAACAAGTCGGCGCAGGTCGAGGTTTCAGCCCCCGCGAACGTCGAGAGCGGCCGCGCGCTGTCACTCTCGGTGAAGGTCACCAATCTCACCGGCCACAAGCTGCCCACCGGTTACCCGGAAGGACGGCGCATGTGGATCAACGTCCAGGTCCGTGACGCCAACGGCGCAATGGTGTGGGAAAGCGGCGCGTACAACCCGGCGACCGGTGTGCTCACGCACGACACCCAGGCCAAGATTTACGAGGTGAAGCAGGGCATCTACAACCAGAACGGCACCGGCGCGTGCGACGCCGCGGCCAACGATGGAACCGCCATCTTCCATTTCGTGCGCAACAACTGCTTCGCGCTCGATAACCGCATTCCGCCCCTCGGGTTCACGGGCAAGAATG
>DATEHD010000368.1:0-16436 GCA_035279765.1 Candidatus Krumholzibacteriia bacterium
CTTCAACAACTTCATTCCGATGCTTGTGGAACAGGGCCTTGTGACCCGGGAAGACTGGCTCGAATTCCGGGACGAATGGGCGGAACGCACGCGCGATCCCAACGCCATGTTCTGGACGCCCTCGATGGCGGAAATCATCGCGCGCAAGCCGTCTTGATATGGAAACTGTCGTCGGCATCCTGGTTGGAATTGCGCTCTCGGCCGCGTGCGGCTTTCGCGTTTTCGTGCCGCTCCTGGCGCTCGGGATCGCGGGGCGCGTGGGGCACGTTCCTCTCTCCGGTGATTTTCACTGGATCGCGTCGACACCCGCGCTGATTGCGCTGGGCACGGCGACGGTTGTCGAGATCGTGGCGTACTACGTGCCGTGGCTCGACCATGCGCTCGATACCATCGCCACGCCGGCCGCGGTGCTGGCGGGTGTCATCGCCACGGCTGCCGTCGTGGGGAATCTTCCTCCCGTGCTGCGCTGGGGCCTCGCCATCATTGCCGGCGGTGGCGCGGCGGGAACCGTGCAGGGAGCCACGGTGCTGGCACGTCTCAAGTCCGGCACCATGACCGCGGGGCTTGCCAATCCCGTGGTGGCCACGGCGGAGCTCACCGGTTCCGTGATCACGTCCATCCTTGCTGTTCTGGCGCCGCTGCTCGCGGTGACGCTGATCGTCCTGCTCCTGTGGTGGGTCTACCGCACGACGCGCAAAATCTTCTTCGGTCGCAGCACGCTCAAAGCAACGGCAACCGCCGAGAACGAAATACTGGACGATCGCCGGGAACACAAGTAGCCTCCGCGTTCAACTGACACGACGGTTGCGGGCGCCGCGTGCGTCGCGAGGAGCAGTGCAATGCCTCAAGGAACCCTTAGAAAGTCGAAAAACCGGATGATCGCCGGCGTATGCGGCGGACTTGCGGAATGGTTCGGCTGGCCCGCCGGGCGCACAAGACTCGCGTACGTGCTGCTCTCCATCCTGAGCGCTGCCTTCCCCGGAATTCTTGTTTATATCATCCTGTGGATCGCGATGCCCGGCCCCGAGGGCGGTTGATACCTGTCGCATGGCACATGCATTGCGACACCCACCCAGAGCCCCCATGACCAAGAAGCTGCAGGTATACGAGACACCGGAAATCACCGTGTCCTATGATCCCAACGTCTGCCGTCACAGCGGGGTCTGCCTGGGAATGCTGCCGGACGTATTCGATGTGCGCCGCGCGCGCTGGATCCAGCCCGAGCAGGCAGCGCCGGAGCGGGTCGCGGCGACCATCCAGAGGTGTCCCTCCGGAGCCCTTCAGTTCTACAGGAACTCACCGGACGATCCCGGCGCCGCCGAACGACTTGCGAAACGAATCCAACTGAATGAAATTGCCATGGAAGAGGCCGACGAAGCATGAGCGACAAACCCGGCGTTTCCATCAATCCCTACAGTATCGCGGGTGCCACGCGCATCGGCTACGTCCACCTGCGTGTGCGTGACCTGGAGCGTTCGCTCGCCTTCTATCTCGACGTGCTGGGCTTCAAGCTCGTAAGCGGTGGCGGCCACACCGCGACGTTGTCCGCCACGGGCCGCGGGCCGGGGCTCCTGGTTCTCACCGCGCGCAAGGATGCGCCGGCACGTCCGCCGCGCGCGACCGGGCTTTATCACTTCGCCATCCGCGTGCCCAACCGGCGCGCTCTCGCCATGATGATCCGTCATCTCGAGGACATGCAGTGGCCGGTTCAGGGATATGCCGATCACGACGTGAGCGAGGCGGTGTACCTCGCCGATCCGGACGGGATCGGCATCGAGGTTTATGCCGACCGTCCGCGCGACGAATGGCCGCTGCGCAACGGGCAGGTGGAGATGGTGACGGAGCCGCTCGAGCTGGATCGTCTCATGCGCGAGCTCGACTCGTGGCCGGGCGACTGGGAAGGCCTCGATCCGGCAACGGACATCGGGCACATCCATCTGCGCGTGTCGGATCTGCAGTCGGCGGAGGATTTCTATAACCGCGTGCTCGGTTTCGACGTCATGCAGCGCGATATTGCCGGAGCTTTGTTTCTCGCGGCCGGCGGCTATCACCACCACATCGGCGTCAATACGTGGGCGAGCCTGGGTGCGCCGCGTCCGCCGGCAGATGCGGTGGGGTTGATCTCGTTTGGTGTTCAGGTTCCGGATGCGCCGACACTGCGCGAGCTGACCAGGCGCCTGGGAGCGGCCGGAGCCCCGGTGACCAACCAGGACGACGGCGGCGTACGCGCCGCCGACCCCGACAGCATTTTCATCGAACTCTTCACGCGATAACCCCTCTCCTCGCGGTAACTCCCGGCAGAGACATCACCCGCTCGGTCAGCGTCCTCGTTTCGCCAGCTTGATAGCACGCCGTCTCTTCTAGTAGCATGCGGGCATCCCTTTCAGGAGGAACTCCATGCGACCCCTGTTCTTTGCCGTCGGTCCCGCTCTTCTGCTTGCTTCCTCGCTTCACGCGGCCCCGGTTGCCGTGGCCCCGCCGGTGGCGGAGAAGAAGCCACACTTCACAGTCACGCACGGTGACAGCCTTCGTGACGACTATTTCTGGATGCGCGAGAAGACCAATCCCGAGGTCGTGAAATACCTCGAAGCGGAGAACGCGTATGCAGACGCCGTGATGGATCCGACCAAGCCGCTGCAGGAGCAGCTCTACACCGAGATGCTCGGCCGCGTCAAAGAAACCGACGAGAACGTTCCTTCCCGGAAGGGCGGCTACTACTATTACAGTCGTACCGAACAGGGAAAACAGTACGCGATCCAGTGCCGTCGCAAGGGAAGCATGGACGCCCCCGAAGACGTCATGCTCGACCTGAACGAAATGGCGAAGGGTCACGCGTTCATTTCGATCGGTGACATGGAAGTCAGCGACGACGGCAACTTTGTCGCGTATTCAACAGACACCACCGGATTCCGCCAGTACGACCTGCACGTCAAGGACCTGCGGTCGGGCCAGACTCTCGCCGATACGGCGCCGCGCGTGACATCGGTGGTGTGGGCGGCCGACAACAATACGATTTTCTACGTGCAGGAAGATCCTGTCTCCAAACGCTCATTCCAGGCGTTTCGTCACACGCTCGGCAGTAGCAACGACGCGATGGTGTACGAGGAAAAAGACGAGCTCTACGACATCTTCATGTCGCGCACGCGCAACGACGCCTACATCATCATGGGTGCCACGTCGTCGACCACGAGCGAGATGTGGTACCTCGACGCCACCAAGCCCACCGGTGAGTTCCAGAGCATCGCCGGCCGCAAGGAGGGGCGTGAATACTACGTCGACCACGCCGGCGGCAAGTTCTTCATCCGCACCAATGACACCGGCCGTAACTTCCGGCTCGTCACCGCGCCGGTTGCCACGCCCGGTGTGGCCAACTGGAAAGAGGTCGTGCCGCAGCGTGACGCCGTCATGCTCGAGGACGTCGATTGCTTCAAGAATTTCTACGTGCTGAGCGAACGCGAAAAGGGTGTGCCCACCTTCCAGGTGGTCAGCATGGGCGACGGCCGTTCCCACGCGATCTCGTTCCCCGAGCCTGTGTACGTGGCGGGCGGCACGGGCAATCGCGAGTTCGATACCAACACGTTCCGCTTCAACTATGAGTCGTTTGTCACCCCGCCCTCGGTGTTCGATTACGACATGAAGACGCGCCAGCGCGTGCTCAAGAAACAGCAGCCCGTGCTCGGCGAATACGATCCCAAGAAATACCGCTCCGAGCAGCTCTATGCCACGGCCAAGGATGGCACCAAGGTTCCCATTTCAATCGTGTACAAGATCGATCCGACGGAGAAGACGCATCCGATGAATCGTCCCATGCTGCTCCTGGGCTACGGCTCGTACGGCATCCCCATCGATGTGTCCTTCGCATCGAGCCGGCTCTCGCTCCTCGATCGCGGCATGATCTACGGCATCGCGCACATCCGGGGCGGTGGCGAGATGGGGAAGAAGTGGCACGAAGACGGCCGCATGATGACGAAGAAAAACACGTTCACCGACTTCATCGACTGCGCACAGTACATGGTCGACCAGGGCTATACGTCGAAGGACAAACTCGCCATCACGGGGCGTAGCGCCGGCGGTCTCCTGATGGGCGCGGTGCTCAACATGCGCCCCGATCTCTTCCACGTGGCGCTGGTGGGCATGCCCTTCGTCGACGTGATGAACACGATGCTGGATGCATCGCTGCCGCTCACCGTCGGCGAGTATCTCGAGTGGGGCAATCCCAACGAGAAGCCGGCCTACGACTACATGCGTACCTACTCGCCGTACGACAACGTGAAGAAGCAGGAGTATCCCATCACCCTGGTGCGCACCTCGTTCAACGACAGCCAGGTGATGTACTGGGAGCCGATGAAATGGGTCGCGAAGCTCCGCGCCAACAAGACCGGCGACGAAGTGCTCATGCTGAAGACGCGGCTCGAGGCCGGCGGCCACGGTGGCGCATCGGGCCGCTACGACCGCCTGCACGATCTCGCGTACGAGTATGCGTTCATCCTGACGCAGCTCGGTGTCGCCAGGGTGCCGCAGTAGAGAAACTGCCTGAATGCGCAACCATCTCGCGCTCGTGTTGATCGCACTCGTTGTGGCGTTCAGCGGTTGTATCTTCTCGCCCGACGACGACGTACCGGTGCATCCGGCCCCGCAGAACTGGCAGCCCGAGATGTGGGTGACCCCGGATTCGGTATCGGTCTTCTTTCCCAATGACTGGCCCGACACCACCACGTTTACCTGGAACGTGTGGGGCAGAGAAGCCCAGGAATACGTCATGGACGCCGCTGTGCGCGTCAGCTCATTTGCCGATTTCCACATTGCCTTCGTACTCGTCAGCGATGGGGGAGCGACGCAGCACGGAACGTTCTCGGAGATGGCGGCGCACGCGAAAGGCTTCTTTTGGAGCTCGGATCCAACCACGGGCGAGATTTTGTACCGAAGATATCCGTTCAACGAAATCCACGTCGTCCCGGGCGGAGTGCTGGTTCGCCTCGTGCGGTCCATCGTGCCCGCCCTGTATGCCGTTCCTGGGCACCCCGGGAACTGGCCCGTCACGTTCCAGCGCAGTGGCCGGTTCGAATTCAGGCGAGCGACAGGGCGGGTTCAGTACCGGCGTGACGCGGCGCAGTTACGTGCACGGCGTGTGCGTGGGCCGCTCGACGTGGACGATTACGTGGTCATGGACGTCGTACTGCGAAGCCACTACTACGAATGGATGACGCCCGCCACTGTTGTGGTATCGAGCACCGAAGTAATCCCGTTCCATTGGTTCTTCGGTGAAGATTTGATCGAACGGGACATGGTTTGGATGTATCCGCAGCACGATACTCACGCTGCCTTCAGCGTGGCGCGCCTGCGCAAACTCGATGCGAGTGCCCTGTCACAGCTCGGGTACCGCCTTGCGGAGTCCGAGGCGTCGCCGGTACCGGGCGTCGTCTATCTGAGCGTGTCCTCGGTCGGGTACAACCACGCTCGCGATGAGGCACTGATTTATGGAAGCTACTACTGTGGCGGCCTCTGTGCCGAGGCACGTCTGTTTCTGCTCAAGAAAGTCGAAGGCTACTGGGTGATCAAAAATGATGTGCAATTGTGGATCTCATGAGCGAGGTTGACGAGTGAGCGCGCAACCACCGGCCAGCCCGCGAGCGGCCACCTGGCTCGAGCTCCTGCACGAGATCTGTGATTCCGCCGACGGGATTGCCATGCGTCATTTCCGGCGCGCTGATCTGCGCGTGGACGACAAGCACGACGGCTCGCCGGTGAGCGAAGCCGATCGTGCCATCGAGGCCATGGCGCGCGAGCTGGTGGCGAAACGCGCCCCCGGCATCGGCGTGTTCGGTGAGGAGGAAGGCGAGACGAGAGCGCAGAACGGCGCCCGTCTCATCATCGATCCCATCGACGGGACGCGCAATTTCGTGCGCGGCATTCCTGTGTTCGCGTCGTTGCTTGCCATCGAGGAGGAGGGAGTGCTCACCGCCGGCATGGTATCGGCGCCCGCGATGCGCATGCGCTGGTACGCGGCGCGCGGCCTGGGTGCCTTCCTGGGGCCGCGACGGTTGCACGTTTCCTCCATCGGCGATCTCGCCGGCGCGCACCTGTTCCACGGTGATCTCTCGGGCCGCGTCGAGGGCCGCCAACCGCAGGCACTCGGGTCTCTGTTTTCACGCGTGGAGCGCACGCGCGGCTTTGGAGATTTCTACCAGCACATGCTCGTCGCAGAAGGATGCGGAGAGATTGCGCTGGATGCGAAGATGCAGCCGTGGGATGTGGCCGCGGTGAAGATCATCGTCGAGGAGGCAGGCGGGAAGTCCACGTCGTACAGCGGCGAGGATTCGATCAGCGCTCCCAATCTCGTCTCCAGCAACGGGCATCTCCACGCTGCCGTGCTCGCCATGATCGGCGGCTAGAAAAACGAACGCGGCGGCGTCGACCCAAAGTCCTCGCGGGTCGATCACCGCCGCGCTCGCGCGCGTTCGCCGGATTATCGAATCACTAACCCTGCGCGAACTTGTCGGGGAACTGCTTGGCAATGGCACCCGCCAGCGTATCCGCCAGCTTGTACATGTGGCCCTTCATCGCTTCCCACGTCTCCGCTTCCTGATCGTACTGCTTCGCACGCAGCTGGTTGATCTGGAGGATGTGGTGCCCGCCGTGGGCGGCCATCATCGCCAGCACTGCATCCTTGGGCAGATTGGGATTGGCGCCGCTCAGGAAGGTTGCGATCTCACCCGCATTGCTGTTGAGCGCCGTGATGGCGGCATCCTGCTTGGCCTTGTCGGTACCGGCATCGAGGTACTGCTTCACGGCACCGTAGTGGCCGGCGAGGAGGGTGAACAGCTTGTCGGACGCAGCCTGGCCATAGAAAGGAGCGATCGCACCTGCGATCTGCTTCGCATTTGCGACCACGTTCTTCTCGGCCGAGGCGCGCGCGGCGGTGTCATTGGCGAGAGTCGCGGTGACGACGTTGCGCACCCAGAAAATGTGGCCGACCCACAGGTCGCGAAGGGCGGCCTGCGTGTCGCTGGCGCTCGCCTTGCCGGCGGGGGCAGTGCTGGCGGGAGCCATGGTGTGGCCCGCGTGCTGCTGGGCGTAAACGGGAACAATGGCTGTGGAAAGCGCAACCGCGCCCACCAGGGCGGCGCCCATCAATCGGTTTCGAATATGCATGTCGTGTCTCCTTTGGTTCATGCCTGTGGCGAAGAGTAGCCGGATATAGTATACTTTGTCAAGTAAGATATGTGTTAAGTGTCCAAGCCATCCATCCGGGGTTATACTGAGGAAGCCGGGGAAATTATCATGCTGGAACTGCTGGGAAATAGACGCCACGAGCTCCTCAAGCTGCTCCTCCGCAGCAAGGGCGGGCTTACCGTGGAGGAGCTCTCAAGAGAGCTCAGCATCACGCGCAACGCCGTCCGGCAGCACCTCTCCGGGCTGGTGGCGGACGGGCTTGTCGTGGGCGGCGCCACCCGCGCGACCGGAGGCCGACCCGAGCGCCTCTACCATCTCACCGATGCGGGCCGGGAATCGTTCCCGCGCCGCTACTCCTGGTTCGCCGGGTTGATTGTGGAGTCGATCATGTCGGAAGGCGGGATCGGCGCGTTGCGCAAGCGGCTCACCGCGCTGGGAACCGCGGTGGCGCGCAAACTCCGGGCATCACACCCCGGACTCAACAGCCGGAAACAGAAGATCGAGAAGCTCGCGGCCCTGATGGAAGATCTGGGCTATGACACCGGCGGCAAGACGCCCAACGACAACACGATCGAAGCCTTCAACTGCGTCTTCCACGACCTCGCGCAAGCCAATCCCGAAGTCTGCCAGTTCGACCTCGCGCTGCTCTCGACGTTCACCGACAGCAAGGTGGAACACGTCGAATGCATGGCGAAAGGCGGCAACACGTGCCGTTTCAAGTTTGTCGCCCGCAGCTGACCTTCTCCCTTCGAACGAGAGCAACTTGACACTCCAATAGGAGTGCGATTACACTCCCGCCATCGTAAGCGCCCGCTGTGCCGTCCCAACTCGGTCAGGAGGGGAGCTCGCATGCGGCGACTGTTCGGCCTTGTTCTGCTCATCGGGTTAACCGGCTGCGGTGGGGGTCAATCGAAACCCGGCCCGACCGCAGCCGGCGTCATTCGCGTGGGATACTTTCCCAATCTCACTCACGCGCAGGCGCTCGCCGGTCTCGCGCGCGGAGAGTACGCGAATGCGTTGGGGCCATCGGTAAAGATCGAAACCACCGTATTCAACGCGGGCCCCTCGGTCATCGAAGCGATATTCGCGAAGCAAATCGACCTCGCCTATGTGGGTGCGAACCCCGCGATAAACGGTTATGTGCAGTCGCACGGAAAGGCCCTCCGCATCGTGGCCGGCGCCATGAGCGGCGGCGCCGCGCTCGTCGTGCGCGCCGACGCCGGCATCGCGACACCGGAAGCTCTCGATGGCAAGCGCATCGCATCGCCGCAGCTCGGCAACACCCAGGACGTCGCGCTGCGCGCATTCATCGCGAAGCACGGGCTCAAGCCCCGCGAAAACGGCGGCAGCGTGGACATCATTCCCACGCCCAACGCGCAGATCATCGACCTCATTCGCAACAAACAGCTCGACGGCGCGTGGGTGCCCGAGCCGTGGGCGAGCCGCCTCGTCGTCGACGGGGGCTGCCAGGTGCTCGCCGACGAGCGCGACCTCTGGCCCAACGGCGACTTTGTCACCGCCCAGATCATCGTGAGCACGGACTATCTCGAAGCACACCGCGCTATCGTGCGTGCGTGGGTGGATGCGCACGTCGCGGTGACACAATGGATGCTCGACAATCCCGCCGAGGCCAAACAGGTGGTCAATGCCGAGGTCGAGAAGCTCTCCGGGAAGCCGTTGACGCCCGCCGTGCTCGATGCAGCATGGGCGCGCATGCGTCCCACCTGGGATCCGATTGCGCCGTCGCTCGTCGCGAGCGCCAATGCCGCGCATGCGGCCGGGTTCCTGCGGGAAGCACCCGCGCTGGACGGTATCTACGATCTGACCGCGCTCAACGACGTTCTGCGCGCACGCCACCTGCCCGAGATCACCGCGCACTGAGATGGCGTTGAACATCGAGCTTCGCGGCGTTTCGCGCCGCTACAACGTGCGCGACGGCGATACGCTGGATGCGCTCGACACCACCGATCTTTCCATCGCGGCGGGTGAATTGATCTGCATTGTCGGGCCGTCCGGGTGCGGGAAGAGCACGCTCCTCAATCTCATCGCCGGTCTCGATACACCCAGCGAGGGAGAAGTGCTCGTCGGCGGCAAGCCCGTGCGCGGAACGGATCCGTCGCGCGTCCTGATCTTCCAGGATGCGGCGCTCTTTCCCTGGCTCACCGCCCAGGCCAACGTGGAGTTTGGTCTACGCATGCGAGGTACGCGCGCGATAGCGCGCGCAGAAGAGGCTGTTCGTCTGCTCGATCTGGTCCATCTCAGGGGTTTTGAGCGTTCATATGTGCATGAACTCTCTGGAGGAATGAGACAGCGAGTAGCAATCGCGCGAGCCCTGGCCGTCAATCCAGCCGTGCTCCTGATGGACGAACCCTTTGGCGCGCTGGACGCCATGACGCGTGACATCCTGCACGCGGAGCTCCAGGACATCTGGATGCGCACCCGCATGACCATCGTGTTCGTCACGCACAACGTGCGCGAAGCGGTGGTGCTCGGTGATCGCGTGCTTGTCATGACGCGGCGCCCCGGCCGCATCGTGTCCGACCACGGCGTGGAGCTGAAGCGCCCGCGTCGCATCGAGGACGACAACACCGCGCGCCTCGCGCGCCTCATCTCGACCGAGCTGCGCGAGAGGGGAGCGATCGATGTACAGCGCTAACGGCGTGCCGCATCGACGGTGGATTATTCGCCTCGTTTTCTTCGGAGGGCTGCTCGTCGCGTGGGAGCTGGTCGGGCGCTCCGGCCTGTGGCCCGAATATCTCTTCCCGCCGTTTTCGAAAGTGCTGGCCGCCATCGGACACGGTTTCAGCGACAAATCGTATCCGATCGGCATTGGCAGCAGCCTGTGGCGCCTGGTCGAGGGCTATCTCATTGCACTCGTCATCGGATTGTTCGTCGGCATGGCGATGGCGGAAGTGCAATGGCTCAAGGACACGGTGGGACTCCTGGTGATGGGATTGCAGGCGCTGCCAAGTATCTGCTGGCTGCCGCTCGCGATCCTGTGGTTCGGGCTCAACGAGCGCGCGATTCTCTTTGTGGTGGTGATGGGAGCGGTGATGTCGATTGCACAATCGACCGAGGACGGAATTCGCAATACGTCGACGGTCTACATCAAAGCGGCGCGCAACCTCGGCGCCAAAGGCTTGCGCATTTACTCTGCAGTAATCTTTCCCGCGGCGTTGCCTTCCATTGTGACGGGAATGAAAATGGGGTGGGCGTTTGCGTGGCGCTCGCTCATGGCCGGCGAGCTGCTCTACACGCTGCCCGGACTGGGTCATTTGCTCAACATGGGCCGCGAACTCAACGACATGTCACAGGTCCTCGCCGTGATCATCGTGATTGTGACCATCGGCCTCATCACCGACAAGCTCGTGTTCGGCGCCGTGGAAAAGCGCGTGCGAGCACGGTGGGGTTTACGCTAAGCTCGGCCCGTCCCACCGCTACCCAAGGAGCCATCCATGACACGGTTTTTGATCATGGCCGCATGCCTGGTTTTGCCCGTAGTCGTTTCCGCCGCGGAGCCGCACGCCTCGGGTGATCTTTCGGCGGCGCTGCAGAAGGCCAAGGTGGGAGCCACGCTGCGTGTTGAGACGAGCGGAACACCCGTGATCGGGAGATTCGCGGGCCTCTCGCGCGGCGCCATGGTTCTCAACGGCAAGACGAGGGCGGAGGTTCCGCTCGAGACGGTGCGCAGCATGTCCGAACTGAAGAGCGCGCGCAGCACCGGAATTAAGTGGGGTGCGCTCATCGGCCTGGGGGCGGGACTTGTCGTGGCCAAGGTGACCGACAAGTCCAATGACGCGACGGTGAGCGACAATCACTTCGATCTCGCCCGGTATGGGTACTACGCGGTTGCGGGGATCCTGGTCGGCGGAAGTGTGGGCGGCATCGTGGGGAGCGCGAAAGGTCACTGGGAACCGATTTATCCCTGAGCTAGACCGCCGCCGGCTTTTTTGAAGCGACCTTGCGCTCCTGGTCGTTCAGGATCTTTTTGCGCAGGCGGATGGACTTGGGCGTCACTTCCACAAGCTCGTCGTCCTCGATGAACTCGAGCGCGAACTCGAGCGTCATCTCGCGCGGCGGGATCAGCTGAATGGCATCGTCGGCACCCGACGAGCGCATGTTGGTGAGCTTCTTTTCCTTGATCGCATTCACGACCAGGTCCGCGCCCTTGTTGTTCACGCCGATGATCTGGCCGTGATAAACAGGCTCACCCGGGTGCAGGAATATCTCGCCGCGTTCCTGCAGACTCCAGAGCGCGTACGCGACGGCCTGGCCGGGGTGGAGAGCGATCTGGACGCCGGCGTTGCGCGACGGCATCTCACCCTTGTAGGGCTGGTACTCGTAGAAGTTCTGGTACATGACACCGGTACCGCGCGTCATGGTGAGGAACTCGCCGCGGAAGCCGATGAGCGCGCGCGTAGCGATGATGAATTCCATGCGGATGGTGCCGACGGCGCTGTGGTTCATCGAGCGCATCTCGCCCTTGCGCTTGCCGAGCGCGTCAATGACGGCGCCCTGGTAGCCCGGGTCCACTTCGACAACCACTTCCTCGACAGGCTCGAGCAGCTCTTCGTCGACTTCTTTCAAGATCACGCGCGGGCGCGAGACTTCCATTTCGTAGCCTTCGCGGCGCATGGTCTCGATCAGGATCGCAAGGTGAAGCTCGCCGCGGCCGCTCACCTTGAAACGCTCGCCGTTGTCCGCATCCTCCACCTTGATGCCCACATTGATCATGGCTTCGTGCTCGAGCCGCTCGCGAATGTGGCGCGAGGTGAGGAAGCGCCCGCCATCCTGACCGGAAAGCGGGCTCGTGCTGTGCGAGAAGAACATTGAGATGGTGGGCTCATCGACCTTGATGATCGGAAGTGCTTCGGGTCGCTCGGGCGATGCCAGTGTATCGCCGACGTGAACGTCCTCGATGCCTGCGATCGAAATGATGTCGCCGGCGATCGCGCTCGGCACCTCGGCGCGCTTCAGCCCCACGTAGCGCAGGATCCGCGTCACCTTGGAGCGGCTCTGGACGCCGTCGCGTTTGATGAGGACGACCTGGTCACCGAGCTTCACCGTGCCGTGGTAGATGCGCCCGCTGCCGATGCGTCCCATGTACGAATCATAATCGAGCATGGTGACAAGCATCTGGAACGGGTGCTCGGCATCGGCGATGGGCGGAAGCACGCGGTGCACGATGGTCTCGAGCAGCGCCTTCATGTCGTCCTTGGGCTCGTCCAGATCGAGCGTGGCCCATCCCAGTTTGCCCGACGCATACACGATGGGGAAGTCGAGCTGCTCGTCGGTGGCGTTGAGCTCGCAGAAAAGATCGAAGGTGAGGCTCGCCACTTCGTCGGGGCGCGAGTTGGGCCTGTCGATCTTGTTGACCACCACGATCGGCTTCAGGTGCAGCTCGAGCGACTTCTTGAGCACGAACTTGGTCTGCGGCATGGGCCCGTCGAAGGCATCGACGAGAAGCAGCACGCCGTCGACCATGCGCAGGATGCGCTCCACTTCGCTGCCGAAATCCGCGTGACCCGGAGTGTCGACAATATTGATGGTGAGGTCCTTGTACTTGATCGACGCATTCTTGGAGAAAATGGTGATCCCGCGCTCCCGCTCGATCGGGTTGGAATCGAGAATCATGACCTCGCCGTCTTTGAACGCATGCGCGCCGGTCTGCTTGAGGAGGGCGTCGACAAGCGTGGTCTTGCCGTGGTCGACGTGGGCAATAATGGCAATGTTACGGACGTCTTTACGTCGCTTCTGATTCGGCGTCATGCGGAGAAATCCTGTCCGGGCCGGGTTCGAGCCACAGAGTCTGGGACAATAAAGCAGAAGGCCGGCGTCCGGCCTTCATTGCGCGAAAACTCGCGGGCCCCTAATATAGGCCATTCGTTCAGAACTGGCAAGGCTTAGCGATCACGGAGGAACGCAATGAAGCAGGTGCGATGGGTGGCTGTCCTGGCGCTGGTGGCAGGGCTCGGGGCATGTGGCGGCACGGAGATTTCGGACCAGTGGAAGGACCCCAACGTCGAGCCGAAGCCGGGGGGCAAGATCGCGGTGGTGGGGCTCTCCGACGACAAGGTGGCCAAGCGGGTCTTCGAGGATACGTTCGCGAAGGCGCTCAAGGAGCGCGGCAATGATGCCACCGCGTCGTACTCGTTCGTGGAGGCCGGGCCCGCGACCAATCCCGACTCGCTCGTCGCCCTGCTGCGTACGCAGGGCTACGGTCTGGCGCTGACGGCGCGCCCGCTGGGCGAGGATTTCAAGGAGACGCAGACGCTGGGCCACGCCTATTACATGCCGCAGGGCTACTACAATTGGGGCACCTACTACAACATGAGCTACGGGGCCATGATGAGCACGGCGTACAACGAACGCGAGAACTATGTGCTCGTCGAAGCCAACCTTTTCGATCTGAGCTCAGAGCGCCTGGTGTGGGCGGTGCGCTCCTCCACGGGAAAGACAGGCAAGCTCCGCGACGACGTGACCACATATACGCGCGCCGTGGTGAAGGAGCTCGCCAAGAGCGGCTGGGCCAAGTAGCGGAATGCTCGGTGTTCTGGCGCGCAGAATCCAGCGCCGGCGTGACCGGCGCACGTTTCGCACCTACGGCCACGAGGTGAAGCGCTTCGTGCTCGAGCGCGAGGGCACCGTGGAATATGCGCAGTGGCTGCATCCGTTCGAAAAGCCCAAGACCATCACGCAGGCAGATGTCGACGGCTGGCGCGTCTTTCTGCGCGACGGCGACGTCGCGATCGATATCGGCGCGCATACCGGCGACACCACCGTGCCCATGGCGCTCGCCTGCGGGCCTTCAGGACTCGTCGTCGCGGTCGAGCCCAACCCGCACGTGTATAAAATTCTCGAGGTGAACGCGCGCTTGAACGCCGGACGTGCCGCAGCGGTTTTGCCGCTCAACATTGCCGCTACCGAAGACGACGGCGAGTTCGAGTTTCACTACTGGGATGCGTCGTTCGGCAACGGCGGTTATCTCTCGCGGCTGCACAACCAGAAGCACGGGCACCGTTATCCGCTGCGCGTCACCGGCCGCAACCTGGAGCGCGAGCTCCTGGCGCGGATTCCGGACCGGCTCTCGCGCCTGGCGCTCATCAAGATTGATGCGGAAGGATATGACGCCGCGGTGCTGCACTCATTGCGCACTCTGATCAACGAGTACCGTCCGACGCTGATTTGCGAAGTACACAAGAAGCTCGATCACGAGGAACGGCTCTACCTTTGGCAGCAGCTCGAACGCCCCGGCTACTCATTCCGCCGCTATCGCGGCGGTGTTCCGGGCGAGAGCATCGGCCCGAACGACTTCAGCCGCTGGCCCCACTTCGACATCGTGGCGATTCCGGACGAGAGAGTGCGATGACGGAAACACCGCTCGAGACGCCACCACCACAGCCGGAGACCGTGACCCAACGCTGGTCACGCTGGAAGCTCGCGGGCAAGATTGCTCTGTGGATCATAGTCGTGGTGGGGGCTGTCACGGTTATCCCGGTACTCGCACTGCGCTGGATCAATCCGCCCACGTCGGCCTTCATGATGGAGCGGCGCATACAGGGTGTCTTCATTCCCTCGGAGCGCGTGCACATCGCATACGACTGGGTGGACCTCGATCATATTTCGCGCAACGTCCAGCTCGCGGTGATGGCGTCCGAAGACCAGAAGTTTCTCGAGCACGAAGGATTCGATTTCGATTCCATCGAAAAAGCGCTCGCGCAACGTCACCGCCGCAGCGGGCACTTGCATGGTGCCAGCACCATCTCGCAGCAGGTGGCGAAGAATCTCTTCCTGTGGCCGGGGCGCACGTGGGTGCGAAAGGGAATCGAGGCCGGTTATACGATTCTCATCGAAACCTTCTGGGACAAGCGCCGCATCCTCGAGGTGTATCTGAACATCGCGGAATTCGGTGACGGCATCTACGGTGTGGGAGCAGCTTCGCCGCGCTATTTCCAGAAACCCGCGGCACGCCTGTCACGCCACGAAGCCTGCCTGCTGGCGGCCGTGCTGCCCGCGCCGAAAAAGATGCACGCCGACAAACCGTCCGGCTACGTCGAAGGGCGCGCGTGGTGGATCGAACGTCAGATGATGCGCCTGGGCGCCCACCATCTGGACCCCGTTGAAACCGCGCCGTGAGTGCGTCCCACAATCTCACGCGCGCGCTGGCGTACACCTGGTCGTTTCCCAACACACTGCTCGGGATCGTGCTCGCCGCTCCCGCGTTGTTGACCGGCGGACGCGCTGCCGTCGTGAACGGTGTGCTGGAGGTGCATGGGGGCGCGGCGTCGTTTCTGCTCCGTCATCTGGTCCTGCTGCGCGGCGGCGCCAGTGCGATGACACTGGGACACGTCATCCTGGGCCGCGATCCGGAGAGCCTCAACCGGACCCGCGACCACGAGCGCGTTCATGTCACCCAGTACGAGACGTGGGGCCCGCTTTTTCTTCCGGCGTATGCGCTCGCGTCACTGCTGGCGGTCGCGCGGGGACGACACTACTACCGCGACAATCCCTTCGAGCGTACCGCCCGCTCCGGGAAGTCCGATTGACGCGCCGGCAGGCGACCAGTAACATCAATCATTGCCCCTGATCGAGCCGCACACCGCGGCTCCGGTGTCACCTGACTCCCCGGCTCTGCAAGCCGGATCCTGCGGTGCGTTAATGACCCTTTGCCATCGTGGGCGGCGGTCTGCCGTCCGGTTCGTTGCCGTCTTTCTGGCCTGCGCCTCGTTTCCGGTTGCCGTCCTGGCAGCGGGCGACGACGGCTTTGCAGCGCGCCATCCCCGCCTTTTTTTTTCCGCCAGCGAGATTCCCGCGCTGCGCGCGCGTGTGCACGACGGCGGCGTGGACGACGCTGCCTACGCGTACATTCGCCAGCGCGCGGTCACGGTGTACACCACCCAGCCGCTGGATACACTGGTGAGCGACGATGCCGCGCAGGAACAGATCATCAATCTCGCGCTCGCGTCGCACTTCGAGGCCAGTGTCGACTCGCAGCTCGTCAACCTCGGCCGGCGTCTCACGCTCTACATCGCGCGCCACTGGGACCGCGACACGGATCCCTTCGGGACGTCGCTGCGGCTGCGCGCACTCGCGATCGGGTTCGATCATTTCTTTGTCAACGCCACCGCCGCGGAGCGCCAGGAGATCCGTGACGAAGCGCAGACCTACATGTCGTACATGTCGGCCAATCTGAACTACGACATCTGGCGCCACCGTCCTTATACCAGCAACAAGACCGCCATGGTGTCGGCCGCTCTCGGGCT
>DATEHD010000369.1:0-9007 GCA_035279765.1 Candidatus Krumholzibacteriia bacterium
CGCTGTCGGGCCACCGCCTGGTGGCCCGGATACTGGCGCCTGCCATTGCCCGCCACCTCGGTAACAATTAGGAACACACAAGCGGCACCCGCCGCGCTATATTCTCTCTCGCGCAACGCGCGGAATGGAGGCCTCTCATGCGCTGGTCCGGTAGACGCGAAAGTGGAAACGTCGAAGATCGTCGCGGTATGGGGCCGCGCATGGCGGTGGGCGGTGGCGGACTCGGGCTCGTCATTCTCGTGGTGGCGCTCCTGCTCGGTAAAAATCCTACCGACGTGATCAATAATCTCGGCACCCAAACGCAGACACAACAGGTGCCCGGTGGACCCGTCGAGAGCAGTCCGCACGAAGAAGAACAAAAGCAATTCGTGTCGGTGGTACTTGCCGACACCGAGGACATCTGGGGCAAATTGTTTTCGGATGCGGGTGAGACGTATCGCCAGCCCAAGGTGGTGCTCTTCACCGGCCAGGTCGAGTCCGCGTGCGGTCTCGCCAGCGCGGCGAGCGGTCCGTTCTACTGTCCCGGCGACGAGAATGTCTACCTCGACCTCTCCTTCTTCGACGAGCTCAGCCAGCGTTTTGGCGCCAAGGGTGATTTTGCCGCGGCGTACGTGATCGCGCATGAGGTCGGACACCACGTGCAGAAGCAGCTGGGCATCACGGCCAAGATCGACGCGATGCGCGGACGCGTGAGCGAAAAGGAATACAACGAGATGTCGGTGCGGCTGGAGCTGCAGGCCGATTTCCTGGCCGGCGTATTTGCGCACTACGAGCAGCAGACGAACCACGTCATCGAGGCCGGCGACATCGAGGAAGCGCTGAATGCCGCCAGCTCCATCGGCGACGACCGGCTGCAGAAGATGTCGCAGGGCTATGTCGTGCCGGATGCATTCACCCACGGAACCTCGGCGCAGCGCGTGGAATGGTTCAAGAAGGGCTTCGAGACCGGCGACATGACGCAGGGCGACACGTTCAGCATCGACTACCGCGACCTCTGAGCCTCACCCTCACCATATACAAAACAAAAAGCCGCCCGGGCCAACCCGGACGGCTTTTTTGTAGCACTACGCGCGCGCGGTGCGACGGATTACTTCGATCCCGACGCTCCCGATGCCGCCGGAGCGCCACCCGTCTTCGTCCACTGATCGATCCACGACAGAACTTCGGTGTGCCACTGGATCGAGTTGGCGGCGTGCAGCACCCAGTGATTTTCGTCCGGGAAATAGACGAAGCGGCTCGGGATGCCGCGACGCTGGAGCACGGTGAAGGTGGCGATTCCGCTCGTGTACGGGATGCGGTAGTCGAGTCCGCCGTGGATCACGAGCATCGGCGTCTTCCATTTCGTCACGTAGTCGATGGGATTGTGCTTCGAGTAGCCGGACGGATTGTCCCACGGCGTGCCGCGGTGCTCCCATTCCGGAAACCACAGCTCCTCGGTGTCATAGTAAGCAAAGCGCTCGTCGAGATTGCCGTCGTGGCAGACGAAGGCGCGGAAACGATCCGGCATCTGTCCCGCCATCCAGTTGATCATCCACGCTCCGTACGACGCGCCCATCGCGACCACGTTGTCCTTGTCCATGTAGCTGTATTTTGCGAGCGCCGCATCGAGCCCCTTCTGCAGATCCTCGAGCGGTTTCCCGCCCCAGTCGTCACTGATGGCGTCACAGAATCCCTGTCCGTAGCCCGTGGAACCGTGGAAGTCGACAAAGACGACGGCGTACCCGTGTGCGGCGTAGATCTCCGGATTCCATCGATAGTGGAAGTGATTCGCCATCGAGCCCTGCGGTCCGCCGTGCACGATGAACGCGACGGGGTATTTCTTCGACGCATCGAAATCCGCCGGCTTCACGACATAGGCATACACGTCGTCGTTGTTGGCACCCTTGAAGCTGAACTGCTCCGGCTCGCCGAAGCGAACACTCGCGAGCATGTCGGCGTTCACATTCGTGACCTGCATGATGTCCTTGTCATTCGACGCGGAGTAAAGCTCCACCGGCGAGCGCAGGTGATCCATGCTGTAGATCACACGCTTGCCCGAGAGGCCCGCGATGTCGTTGATCCAGCCCCACGAGATCATTGCCTTCGCATCGCCCTTCGCCACGTTGATCGTAAACAGCGACTGCTGGCCCAGGTTGGTGGCGACGGAGTAGAGCGTCCTGGCGTCTTTCGACCACACGATCGATTCCGCCGAGCGATCCCACCTGGGAGCAACGTCACGCGGTTTGCCGTCGGGCCAGCTCATCACCATGATGGCCTGGCGGTCGGCCTCGAAGCCGGGCCGGGCCATGGCGAGATACGCGAGGCTCTTGCCGTCGGGAGAAAACACGGGGCGGGTGTCGAGCGCCTTGTTGGATTCCGTGATCGAATGCGGCGCCGCGGAGGCGTCAATGGGCGCCAGGAACAGATCGAAGTTTGTCGACCATGCTTCTTCGCGTCCCACGTCCTTGGCGGAGAACACGATCGATTTTCCATCCGGCGTGAACGCGATTTCTTCCGCGCCGCCAAAGGGCTGCGACGGCGAATCCGCGTCCATCGCCTTCATCACATCGACGGCGTCGCCGCCCGCCGAGGGCATCACGAAAACGTGCGAACGCGTGCCGTCGCGCCAGGTGTCCCAGTGGCGGAACATTAAAGTATCGTACACCTGTCCCGTCGCCTTGCTCGCCGCCTTGTCGGCGTTCTTCTTGGCCGTCTCATCCATTGCAGTTCCGGGAAACACGGACGCCGTGAATGCCAGGTGCGATCCGTCGCCGGAGACCACCAGGTTCGAGACATCGAGCGGCAGCTTCGTCACCTGCACGGCTTCTCCGCCCGCGACGGGGAGCTTCCACACCTGCGACGAACCCGAGCGCGCCGACGTGAAATAGATCCACTGTCCATCGGGCGACCAGCGTCCGCCGGTGTCGGCGGCGGGATTATCGGTGAGCTGGCGCAGATTTTTCCCGTCGACGCCAACCACCCACAGGTCGGTACGTCCCTTGTTGGCTTCGAAGTCGGTGACGCGCAGCGTGAACAGCACCGACTTGCCGTCAGGCGACACCTGGGGATCGGCGATGCGCTTCATCGACCACATGTCGTGGACATTGAAGGGGTGGGTGTCGGCGGCCAGCGCCGGAACTGCAAGACAGAGCAACAACACGAACGAAACAAGACAGCGGGTACGCATGAACGCCTCCTGGACGGCAAAGACGGGACGGTGGAAGGAGGTGAGCGTAGGCTTTGAAAGATGGATCGTCAAGAGCACACACGGCAAAGGCCGGAACGGCGTCAGGGCGCCGTTCCGGCCGGGGGCGACGTTCCTCTACCTCTCTTTCGAGACTTGCGGGACCAGCGTCTTGCACGCTTCGGCGAGCTGGGCGAATTCGGCACGATAGCCGTTCGCGTCCACGCCTTTCGCAGCGGTTGCGGTAGCGGCGACGTGATCGAGACTGGCGTTGCCGCGGAACGACGAGTCGCGGAGAATCAGCCCGAACTCGGCCACCGCGCCGGCGAAGCGCATGTCGGTGGTCGCCGCGTCGAACGATTCGCCGTTGTCCACGGCGGCGCGCTCGATGAGCATGCTCTTCTTTCCGTCCGGCGCCTTGTAGCGCAAGCGCACGCTGAGCACCTCGCGTTTGGCCGCCGCGTCGTCGCGGACGCGCGTTTCGACGTAGCGAAGGGACTGCACGGGAGTCCAGTCTGCGTCCACCACCGGATCAACCTCGTACAACGCAGTCACGGTGTGACCGGCGCCGAGCTCGCCCGCGTCTTTCTTGTCGTCTTCGAAATCTTCCTTCTTCAGCATGCGATTCTCGTAACCGATCAGGCGGTAGGAGTGAACACGCACCGGGTTGAACTCCACCTGGACCTTGACGTCCTTGGCGATGGTCACCAGCGTGCCGCCCATTTCGCGCACGAATACTTTCTGCGCCTCGAACACGTCGTCGAGATACAAGTAGTTGCCGTTGCCGTGATCCGCGAGCTTCTCCATCTTCGCGTCCTGAAGATTTCCGTCTCCGACTCCCAACACGGTCAGGAAAATCCCGCTCTCCCGCTCCTCTTCGATCAACTTCACGAGCTCAGCATCGCTGGTCACGCCCACGTTGAAATCGCCGTCGGTGGCCAGGATCACGCGGTTGTTGCCTTTCTTCATGAAATGCTCGCGCGCGGTCTTGTACGCGAGTACGATGCCTTCGCCGCCCGCTGTCGAGCCGCCCGCCTGCAGCTGCTCCAGTACGGAGAGAATCTTTTCCTTCTGATCGCCCGGCGTCGATTCGAGTGCGAGCCCGCTCGCGCCGGCGTACACAACGATGGCGACTCGATCCTCCTTGCGCAGTTGTCTTACCAGGAGCGGGAAGGCGGCCCGCAACAGCGGCAGCTTGTTCTCCGGTTGCATGGACCCGGAGACGTCGATGAGAAATACCAGGTTGCTGGGCGGGAGAGCGGAGTTGTCGATGTCGCGACCGTGGAGCGCGACGCGCACCAGCCGGTGCGACGGAGTCCACGAACATCCCGCCACTTCGGTGGTGATGCTGAACGGGTCCTTGCCCTGCGGCTCCGGAAGGTCATAGTCGAAATAGTTGATGAACTCTTCGACTCGCACTGCCGACGATGGCGGCCGCACTCCCGTGCGAATGTAACGACGCGCATTGGCGTACGAAGCTCGGTCCACATCGATGGAAAACGTGGACAGTGGATTTCCGATCACGTCCAGGAACTCGTTCTCGGGCGCCTGCTCGTACTGCTCACGATCGACAGGCGGACGATAGCGTGCAGAGCCGAGCGGGTCCGTCACTGGAGGTGACGGCATTGCGCTACAAGCCTGGACTTGCTCCGCTTGTCCGCCACCGAGAGTGCCGGACACAGGCGAGCCGTCTATCTGAACGCGTGTCTCGCCACCACGCCCGCCGCGCACGTGCATCTCGTCCCCACTCTTCACGATGCCGGCCTTGAGGCCGACTTTTTCGAGCACATCATCGACGGGCATCGATTGTGGCGGCTGCCTGGAAACGGCGGCGCTCGTCTTGGACTCGGTCACCTCGACAAGCGCACGTTCGGCGGTGACCACAATCTCCTGGGTTTTACCCACGACGGTGACCACCAGCTGAAAGTCCAGATTGGTGGTGGATGCTTCCGTCACCGTCACGCTGTCTTTTTCAACAGCCTTGAATCCCATCATCATGGCACGCACGGTGTACATTCCCGGCGGCACATTGGCGATGGCGAACGAGCCGTCGGCCAACGTCATCCCGCCGAACGTGGTCCCCACGAGAATGACGTTGGCGTACGGAATCGCACTTCCGTCCGCTTTGGTTACTTTTCCACGAATGGTGCCTCCGCCCGATCCGGCGATGGCAAGACAAAGCCCCAGCACGAGGATGGCATAACGCATAACCAGTCCCCCGGTTTGAAAACGTTAATTTTGTGTGGGGATCTTTACGCGGCAGTGGGATGTCGGGCCGCGGGATCGTTGATCACAATCTGGAGAGCGCTCGCCCGCGTGTCAAGCGGATCATCAACGAAAATTATCAGAGTCCCGTGGAAACGCGCAGGAGGACGTTGCGGCCGGGATCGTCGGCGAACTCTTTGTAGCGGCTGAGGTAGTCGCGGTGCTGATCGTTGGTGAGATTGCGAACCGAGAGATCGATGCGGAAGGCGCGCTCCCACCACTGGTGTTCCAGTCCCGCATCCATGTGCAGCATCGCGTAGGCGGCCGTCGGCGTGTCGAACTCGCTGAGGCGCGTCTGCTTCGCGGCGCTCACAACTTCGGCGCCGACCATGAACTGATCGGCCCACCCCAGGTGGTACCAGCGCAGTTTGAATCCGAGCGCTCCGTGCGCCGGCGGAATCAGCGGCAGCGGCTCGTTCTGCTGTTCGTCATTGCCCCACACGTAATCGAAGCGGCCGTGCAGCACGAGGTGATCGCTCACCATGACCTCGGCGCCCGCTTCTCCTCCCTGCAGGACCGCATCCGACTGGCGGTATTCGTAGACGCGCAGTGAGTCCCCGCTTCCCGACGCGCGAAATTCATCGGTGGGACGAACAAAAATGAAATCGCGCATCTGGTTGCGATACCCGGCCAGATCGACGCGCACGCGCGCGTTCTGCCAGTGCACGCCGGCATCCACGTCGATCCCCTTTTCCACGTTGAGGTCGGGATCTCCCACTTCGTAGCGCAGCTCGCCGAGGTGTGGACCATTGGTGTAGAGCTCGAAGAGCGTCGGCGCGCGCCACGCCTGGCCGATGTTGGCCGTGGCGGACCATCCGGTTGCGAAGCGATATACCACACCCTCGCTTGCCGACGCCTGGGCATCGCTGCGCGAATGCGCGGTGAGGTTCAGACCGGCGTTGGCATCTGCATCGAGATGGATCGCATCGACACGCACGCCGCCGAGGACGTCGACTTTCTCATAGTGTCGCTGGGCGAACACAAACAGCGCGCCGGACGCCACGTTCGCGTCCGGAACCAGCGGCACCGGCCCGCGCGTGTCGTTGAATTGCACCAGTCCCGACGCACCCACAGCGCCGGTCCATTTGTCGCCACTGTGGTGCGCGGTCACTTCCAGGGTTCCCGTGTTGAGGAGCAGGTTAAACTGTTCGCTCTCCTTCTTGGCGCCGGCCGGCGCGTTGGGATCGTCGGCCACTTCGATCAGGTTGTGACGCTGCCACTGCGCGCGCGTCTCGAGACGGATGTTGCCGAGCAGGCGATCATCGTCAAACTGCAGCCTGTCGTCGGTGAGCTTGCGCTCGGGGCCCCCTTCTTTGCCTGCACTCGAGTCCGGCGGACCGTCGGCTTCGAGGAGCTTGAATTCGCCTCCGTAGTGCGTGAAGCGCAGCTGCATGTTGCCATGGTCGCTTCGCTTCCCGGCCGCGGCGTCGCCCGACACCGAGAAAAAGCCCGTGTTTGCGAGCGCGGCGTCCGGCGTGTGCAAATCGCCGGCGCCGCGTCCGATGCCGGACACGCGCCAGCCCCACGCTCCGGACGCTCCGTCGACGCGCAGCACCGCGCCGCCTTCGCGATTGTTGCTTCCGAAATAGGCAGCAGCTCCCGTGTGCAGCACACGCTGGCCGTCGGGTGATTCCGGCAGGAGGGGCGGGACCGTGTTGACCACGCCGTTCAGCGCATCCGAGCCGTACAGCACCGAGGCCGGGCCGCGCACCACTTCCACGCGCTCGACACTGCGCGCATCGATCGACGGTCCGTCTTCATCGCTCCATGAATAGTCCTCGAGGCGATGGCCGTCATCGAGCACGAGCACGCGCGGTCCCGTGAGTCCGCGGATCATCGGCTTCCCCACCTGCGCTCCGGTGCTCACGGTGTGCACCCCGGGCAGGCCTTCGATGGCGTGCGCGATGGAGACCGTTTCGTTCTGGCGCAGCGCTTCACCCGCCAGCACGGAGCTCGGCAGAGCCAGACGCTGCGGCTCGCGCGGCGCCGGCGTTCCCGTCACCACCACGGGCTCCATCATGAACGGACTCGCCACCAGGGAAAAATCGTGCGCGGTATCGGCGCTGATCGCGAGCGCGATGCTCTGCGGCGCGTACGAAAGACGGCGCACGGTGATCGTGTACCGCCCGTCCGGGACCTCGGCGAAGTGAAAGGCGCCGGTGCTGTCGCTCACGACGTGTCGCTGCAGCTCGACGATCTGGACATCGGCGGCGGGAACGCCGTGACCGGTTGCATCAGTGATGCGCCCGCTCAGGCCATGGGTGGTCGCCGCTGCGGCGCACACCGCGGCGAACATGGTGATGAGAGAGAGAACGTGCAGGAGAAAACGTCGCACGGTGAGACGCGGGCTCACCGGCGAGCGATTTTCTTCCTGGCAGCGGCCGCGCGCGCGGGCTTGGCGGCCTTCTCCTCGGCGCGAACCGAGAACTTCAGCGCGGACCACGTCTCGTCGATGGCACACACCTTGTAATCCACAAGGCCATGCGCCAGCGCCACGTCGCGTACGATGGTCTCGGAAATGTCGGTGTCCACACCGGACGCCTTCTTCGGCCACGCCACCCACAGCGGCTCGCCGGAGAGTGCCAGCATCACCGGGCGGAACTGCGCCTGGTAGCGTCGCGCCGACTTCACGAACCATATGGTGAGATTGCGCTCGCGCGTGGCGCGCGTGCGCAGCTCGGCGCCGTCGGGAAGAATGCCCAGCGTGCGCCCGAACTCCTTGGGCGCGTCGATCACGACGGCCACCGAGTTCTTTTCGATCCCGAGCTTCTGGGGAAGCGGTGTCCCCGAGTAGCCGGTGCTGCGCTGCGACGGCAATACGAACTCCTTCGCGGGTGACGCGATGGCCGCGGCGATGGCGGTGTTCGCCTGTGTCCACGACGAGAAGGCCGCATCGGGCAGAAGCGAACGAATCTTTTCCACCTTCTCGGGCTCGCCTTCGACGAACACGAGCGGAACCCCGCGCGTCCCCTTGTACTCGCGCAGTGACAACGCCACTTCGCGACCGTGCGAGGGAAGGTTGGCGAGGTCGATCACCACCGCTGCGGGCGGGTGCTCGCGCACTCCACGCAGGAGATCGGGTGTGAGCGCGTCGTAGTCGACCTGGTAGCCGGCCGCGCGCAGCACCTTGATACGTTCCTTGGCCTCAACGGCATTCCAGTGAATCAGTCGTATTCTTGTCATCATTAGAATGTGAACCCCATGACTAGGTAATAGCGCCACTGCGGATCGTAAATCACGTCGGGCACGCTGAAGAGCGGGTTGGTGTACTTGGCCTTGTCGATCGCGTACGCCGCGGTGAAGTTCACCGTCGTCGGATAAGAGTAGAACGAGCCCATGTTCAGACGAAGCTCGCCGCCGGCCGAGTGATAATAATCGCGATTCTGGTAGCTGGCGGTGTCGTCGGACGGCAGATTACCGTGGTTCCACGCTGAGCCCATGTCGTAGAACACGCCGCCGTACAGATCCTTGAATGTGAGCCATGAAAACTGCCGGCTTGCACGCCGGATAATCGGAAAGCGGTACGTCGCACTGAACATCGCGCCCTTGCGGCCGCCGATGGCGTAGTACGTGTAGCCG
>DATEHD010000370.1:0-3851 GCA_035279765.1 Candidatus Krumholzibacteriia bacterium
GGCGAAGGTCGCCGTGCCGTTCACGTCGCCGCTGACCGTGGCCCCGTGCAAGTATTCCTGCAGGACGGCGAGCGGAAATGCATGGAGCGTGAGCGCGCCGTCTACCGCGCCATTGTGTTGCCAGGAGCCATGCAAGGCGAGACTCGCGTCGTGCGAGACGAGCACGAGCGAATCCAGCGTCGCGCGCGAGCGCGAGAGATACAATGGAGCGCGGTGGTTGGTGTGCCACGCGCCCGCGGTGGGCATGTGGAAGCGCATGTCATCGACAACTCCCGACCAGCTCGAGTCCGCCAGCGCACCCGCCAGCGTGATGCTCCCGCTCATCTTGCCGCGTGCCGCGCTGAGCGAGACGCGGTGTCCGTCACGCGGGCCCGTGGCGACCACGCGCACCGTGTCGAGCACGGTTTCACCGCGCGCCGCGCCGAGCGCGATGAGATTGATATCCAGCGGTGTGGCGAATTTCGGATCGAAGGCGACCTTGCCCTCGATGTGGGTGGCGCCGTAGTCATGCACGCGCAGGCTGTCGGCATCGATGGTCGCGTTGATGGCGGGATGCGGCAGTTTACCGTGGGCGCTTCCCTTGAGCGTCACGCCACCACGCCACGCCGGAACCAGCGCACCGAGATCGGGCGCGGCGAGGTCGACGTCCAGCGCGAGCTCCTTGCCGGCGTGCCCGTCGGCGCGGAGATGGGTGCGTCCCCAGGCGATGTGAAAATCGGAAAGATCGGCTTCGCGATTCTTGACGGTCACACGACCCGCGCCGCTGACCTGATGATTGCGCACCGTGCCCGAGAGCGACCCGATCAAGAGCTCGCCCGCGAGCGACTTGCCGCGCTTCGTTCCCGAGCTCGTGACAAGCATGGACAGGGGACCTTGCAGGTTCCATTGGGGAGGCGTGAGCGCGGAGGTTTCGATGTTGGTGGCCGCCACGCGTCCGTCCCACTGAATGCCGTCCTTCCATGACGCGCGGCCGCGTGCTTCGAGCCAGCCGCCGGCGAGATGAAGCTCGGCACGCTGAAGATCCACCGCGTAGGGCCGGTAATTGTCCGCGGCCACCCCGGCACGAATCGTCGCCACGATATCGGGCGCGTTCCAGCCCGCGAGGCGTACCCCGTTGGCCCTCGCGTCCACGGCTACGTTCACGCGCGCGCGCGTGCCGGTGATGGTGCCGCGCACGCGGCCGCTTCCGCTGGCGCGCGGCAGCAGCTCGGCGAGCGACGGAACCGTGGCATCGATGTGTACGTTGGCACTGTCCGCCATGCTGCCGGAGAGCGTCGCGTTGGCACGGCCCCAGCGCACCTGCATGTCGGACGCGGCGATGGTGCGCCCATCAATGTCGACGCGCCCGCGCGCAGAGGCGGGCCGGTTGCGCAGCGTCCCCTGCAGCGATTCGAGGTTGGCCCCGACGCGGAGGGTGTCGTCGTGCACGAGACCGGTGCTGGCCACGCGGAGCGAGAAGGCACCCGGCCACTCTTCCGGATTGCTCATCATCTGGCCGACGTGAAGCTTGTCTCCGGAAAGATGCGCGCGCCACGAGAGTCCCGGCGACCAGCGCACGAACGCATTGCCGTGCACCACTCCGTCCAGCACATCGACTTCGAGCGAATCGGCGGTGGCAGCGCGGGTGCTGCCGTTGGCACGCACGAATGCGCGCATGTTGTCGAAGCGCCATGCCGAGCCGGAAAATCGCGCGATAGCGCGAAACCCATCGAGGCCTCCCGACGCCGTGGCGTCTATTCCGCGCAGATGTACATTACCCGGGGCATCGAGTGAGGTTGTGCGAACGCGCACATGCTCGGCCTCGAGAATCCACGGCGGACCCTTCTTGTCCTTTTTTGTTTCCGCGCTCGTCGTGTCGGGTGCTCCCGACGGCGTCACGGCGATATGCCCGTGCAACACCATCACGTCGGTGACGTTGATGCGACGCGAGCGCAGCGCCAGCGGACGCCACGCCACTTCGACGGTGTCGGCAGTGGCGTTCACCGGACCGAAATGCAGCTCCACTCCCGTAAGAATGACGTGACGGGCCAGCGTGCCGTGGATGGTGCGCGCCCGGACCGGCACGTTATGGCTGTTGGCGAGATGCAGCGCGAGACGCGCACCCGCCTCGGTGAAGAGCACGAATGCGGCGACTGCCAGCCCGAGCGCAATGGGGACGCCCACCAGCGCGAGCAGGACGTCGACGATGCGCCTCACGTGCTTCACAGGTCCGGCCCCATCGTGAAGTGAATACGGTAGCCGTCGTGATCAATCGGGATCGCAACGTCGAGACGGATCGGGCCCACCGGTGATTTCCAGCGCAGGCCGCCGCCGGCGCCGCGCTCCACCTTGCCATCGCCGCCGTGCGTGAACGCGTTGCCCGCGTCATAAAAGCCGGCGAGTGCGAACTTGGTTGTGAACGAGTACTCGAGCTCGCCCGAGGCGGCGAGCAACGTCTCGCCGCCAATCACCCGGCCGTCGTCCGCGCGTGGGCCCAGCGACTGGTATTCGTAACCACGCACGCTGTTGTCACCGCCCGCGAAAAATCGCACCGTGGGCGGAAGCTCGCGAAACTCGTGGGTCTCGGTGTCGCCCGCATCCGCGCGCGCAAGGACACGCCACCTCGGAGCCAGCGTGTGCACCACCTTGGCCGAGCCGGTGATGGATCCGAAGCTCTGCGAAGACCAGATCTTTTCGGTCGCGCCGCGCACGCCGAAATCGAAGCGATAGCCGTTGCGCGGGGACACCGGATCGTCCGAGCGCTTGTGGTTGTAGGTAAGACCGGCAATGAACAGGTCGGTGATGCCGTCGTCGGGACCGACTGTGTAATCCTCGTGCTCGTAGCTGAGCGTGATCGACTCGAGCCATCCGAAGCGTGGCTGCGATCGCGTCGGCCCAACCGCGAGCCTGTCGGTCGTGTACGCCACCGGATCGATGCGCGCCGCCAGGGCGCCGATCGTGTACTCGTGCTTATGCGGATAAAGCGACGGAATCACGTAGGCCGCGTTGAGGGACAGCTCGAGCTCGGAAACGTTGGCGCGCATCGTGTAGCGATGACCCGATTGATTGAGACGGCGGAACTCGGTGTTGAGCAGAACGCGCGCACCGGTGTCGGTGCCGTAGCCAGCGCCGATCTCGAAGCGGCGCGGGCGCCGCGGCTCCAGCTTCACTTCGATGGGAACCTCGGTGCCGGTAGTGAGATCGCGTCGCGGCACTGCTTCGACGCGGCTGAAGTACGGCGTACCCCCCAGGTTCGACTGAAACGAAAGCAGCTTCGAATACCGGAACGGTTCGCCCGGCTTGAAACGGACATACGAACGCAAGACGCGCTCGTCGACAACGGTGGAATCGAACGTCACGGCGCCGAAGTGGTACAGCGGTCCGGTATCGAGCACAATCTCGACATCGGCCACATTTTCGTTCTGCTGGATGCGAATGGCGCTGGTGGTGAAGCGCCCGTCCAGGTAGCCGCTGTCGGCAACGGCGCTGGAGAACTGATTTTTCGCGCGCGTGTACAGGCGCTGGTCGAGCACGTCGCCGCGCTTGAGCGGAAACTCCTTCACAAACGTTGTAAACGGCTCGCGGTTCTGGCCCTCGCCGGTGACCTCGACGCGGACGTCCCGCACGCGCACCGGCTTACCCAGCGTGACCACATAGCGTGCCGCGAACTTACCCTTGTCGCGGGGCGTGAGCTTCCCTTCCACGATGGCCCGGTAGTAGCCGAAGGGCTGCACCGCCCGGGTGATCTCCATCGGTGCGCGCGCGTGCATCTGCTCCACGTTGGCGTCGGTGAGACCCTTGAGATCGCGATCGCGAATGATCGACAGCGACGCCTCGATATTCTTGACGATCTCCTTGTTGTCGATACCCAC
>DATEHD010000371.1:0-4316 GCA_035279765.1 Candidatus Krumholzibacteriia bacterium
AACCCCACCGAAAGGGCGCCGGATGACCATTCCACGGTCCGTGAACGCGGCCGCTGTTCCACTCGCGACCCTGCTGCTCGAGGTTCACGAGCTGCGTGTGACCTACGGACCGCGCGTCGCCGTCGCCGGCGTGAGCTTCACGGTGGGGCCGCGCGAGATATTCGGGCTCCTGGGTCCAAACGGCGCGGGGAAGACAAGCATCTTGAGTGCGATTGAAGGGCTCCTCGTGCCCGCCGGCGGGAGCGTGCACGTGGTTGGCATCGACGTTCGCAAGCGAACCCTCGACGCGCGCGCCAACCTCGGCGTGCAGTTGCAGGCCACCAGCTTTCAGAAAGACCTGCGCGTGGTCGAGATCGTGCAGCTCTACAGCGGTCTCTACGGCGTGCCGCTCGCGAAGAAGGAAGCGCGCGCGCTCCTCACCACCATCCGCCTCGGTGATTGCGGTGGCCAGAAGTCGGGGCAACTCTCCGGCGGTCAGCTGCAGCGCCTGGCGCTCGCAACCGCCACGCTCCACGACCCACCACTTCTGCTTCTCGATGAACCGACGACCGGGCTCGACCCGCGCGCGCGCCGGCAGTTCTGGTCCAAGATCGAATCCCTTCGCGACGCCGGCCGCGGCATTCTCCTCACCACGCACTCGATGGAAGAGGCGCACGCCGTGTGCGATCGCATTGCCATCATCGACCACGGTCATCTCATTACGACCGGTGTGCCGCAGGAGATCATCGACGCCAACCAGGACCGTCCCGAAGTGAGGGCGGCCGCGCGCCGGCCCGAGGTCACCCTCGAGGACGTGTTTATCGGACTTACCGGAGGCGAGGAACCCGCGTCATGAACGACACAACGGTAGCATTGCCGCACCCGCTCATTCGCACCGCACCCCGGCGCGCCGACACATGGCGCGCACTCCTGCGCGCCGAGTTCATCGTGCAGTGGTACCAGCGCCGAACGCTGGCGATAACATTGCTCGTTCCCGTTGCATTTCTCTACGCATGGAAGGATCTGATCCCGGCCGTCGGTGCGCACGCCGTGTTGGCCATCTGCATTTCCGTGGGACTCCCGGCATTCGGGCTCATGGGTTACCCGATGACTGTCGCGCGCGATCGCGAGAAGGGTGTGTTTCAACGGCTGCGAGCGACGCCGACCACAACGGCGGCCATCATGGGGAGCCGCATCATTGTGCAGCTCGCTTCGACCGTGATCATGACGCTCATCACATACGTGTTCGCGACGGAGATCGACAAGATCACACTTGGCCCCGGCGCTCTCGTGTTGCTTGCTCTCGCCGCGGTCGTCGGAGGCATGGCGTTTCTGGCGCTCGGCCAGGCCATCGTCGCACTGATCAAGAGTGCGGAAGCCGTCAGCGCGGTGGGCCGGTTGCTCTACCTCCCGGTCGTCGCGGCGGGAGGTCTCGCCGAGGCGGGCATACTCGGCCCGATGGTCAAGCGCGTGGTGGCGTGGTCGCCGATCGGTGTCAGCAAGGAACTCTTGCTGGCGGCGATGAATCCAGCCGGCATCAACGTGCACACGGCGTTCGTGTTGCTCGTGACGCTCGGCTACGGCGCCGTCTTCGCGGCCATCGGCGTTCGCTGGTTCAAGTGGACGATCAACTGAACCACGCAGCGCACATCGCGTCGATCTCCTACGGCGCGCAGGTTCCTTTCGTCAGCGTGTAGGGAATCGTCACGTTGCTGTTGCACGGGGCCTGCGGTGTCACCGCGATCGTGAGCGTGCCGTTGGAGAGGCTGCCCGTGCCGGTCGTGACGCAGTTGGCCTCGCCGAAGAAGCCGTCGATGGTGACGTTCAGGAGCTGGCTCCCGGCCAGCGTGGCCGTGATCGTCGCGGTCCCCCCGAATTGCTGGATCGTTCCCGAAATTGCATTCTGATTCTGGGTCAGCGTGAAGCAGACCGGGAACGACGCGTTGGTGACTGTCCCGGTCCATGTGCCGTTCAGATTGATGCCCTGCGAGTCGCCGGCGCCGTCGATACACAGGTCGGATTCAACCTGCGTACCCGGGAGTATGAAGCACGCGTGTGCCGTCACGCGCAGCGAGTCGTCGCGTGTGGCCGTGATCACCGTGGTGTACTTTCCCTGTGCGTCGGTGAATCCTTCCGGGTGCTGGACGTTGACGCCGTCGCCGGTCAGATGGACTTTGAACGGCACGCCCTGTGAATCCCCCTGCCCGTTGAACAGGAGTCCGAGCTGGATGTCGATTGAGTGCGGGAAGCCGACCTGCATGGCGGGCGGGATCACGATTTCATCGATTACCGGGCGTGCGCACAGACTGCTCAACACATGATCGCGATCGAGCAGGTTGGGCACCGTGGCGACACCGAAGCGCGCCGCCTGCGTCTGCCAGAAGAGCACGTTGGCCAGCGCGGCAAGACTCTGGTTGGTCTCGCAGCCCTGGTTGTTGCGATCGATCGCACCCTGCAGTTTTCCCACCAGCGCGTTTGTCCACTGCGTGGTCTCCGCCGCATCGTCGAAGGCCGGCATTGACAGCGCCA
Organism: Candidatus Krumholzibacteriia bacterium; assembly: GCA_035279765.1. Classification (GTDB taxonomy): domain Bacteria; phylum Krumholzibacteriota; class Krumholzibacteriia; order WVZY01; family JAKEHA01; genus JAKEHA01. The sequence continues at coordinate 2,509 of DATEHD010000371.1, forward strand.
GGCGTGACTCCGTCTTCCACATGCTGTACAGGCCGATGGCGGTGGCGAGCTGTGTGTCGTTGGTGGCGTTCTCGAGCGCGGGAAGGACATCGCTCGTGAAGCACGACCGGTAGGTGGCGATCGCGCCATTGACGTCGTCCGGCAACTGTCCGATCGCGGGTTCCAGGCACGTCGCTGTCCCACCATTCACGAGCGTTTCCAGCTCCTGCGCGGTGGCGAATCCCGCCGTGCCACCGCTGAAGTGCGTCATCGGGATGGTGAGCGTCCCGCCGCTGAATCCCGCGAAAGATGGTTCGAACGCCGGTGTGCTGCCTGAAAACAGAATTGCCACCGGTTTCTCGCCTGCATCCGGAGTCTTCGTCGTTTCGATTGTCAGCGTGACCGGCGCGGCGAATATGGTTCCCGAAGGCTTCAGCTCCACTCCGCCCGCGAGGCCGCCCGCAATCGGATAGCCATCGATCGCGGTGACAGGAGTCATCGTGATCTTTTTTCCCGTGGGAATCGAATTGGCCGGGATCGTGAGCGTGTACACCGTGCCGTCGTTGGCCGTGGTCTGCAGCATTCCGCCTTCCGGCCCGATCGTCTTCGAGACGCTGTTGGAGCTCTCCACCGTGACCGGACTGTCCGGCACAGGCGTTGGCGTGGTGGAATCGTTGCTGCACGATAAGAGCGAGAGGCCAAGAACCAGGGCGACACATGTGGGCCGAAAGCGTGGTGACGTCATGGCGGTCCTGTCGTTGTGGGTGAGCATGGCCGGCTGCCGCACCGGAAACCGGCCCACCTTAGGACACACCAACGTCCCGGCTGACACACGGAAATCTCGGCGAATAGAGGCCGTTACGGCCCCGGAAGAAGGGATGGAATCGGGCGAGAGTCTATGTTATAACGTGCGTCGGCACGAACCGGGCGCACCGCCCGGCCCGATTGCCCGCACGAATTGCTCCCTCTGTCTTCTGCAAGACACTCGGTCTGCCCGATCTCGGAGCTGGCGTAGCTCAGCCGGTAGAGCAGCGCATTCGTAATGCGCAGGTCCGCGGTTCGATTCCGCGCGCCAGCTCCAGTTTCTCCTACAAGTTACGTGATTTGCTTTTCGACTCCGGTGGGACCGTGGGCCACTTGTGGGCCACTTTCGGAGTAATTGGCGAGCTTCTCAGCGGCATTTGCGAGGTCTGAACCGTGCAGGTAGCGCGCCGTCGTCGTGATTGACGCGTGACGCAGCCAGGCCTGTACGTTCCGAATATCTACGCCAGCTTCCAGCAGTCGCGTCGCACACGTGTGCCGGAACACGTGACACGTCACCTTGCCGATACCCGCACGCGCAGACGCGCTTGCCAGCGCTTTCTTCGGGTTCGCCAGTCTCTGACCCTCGAACGTGAACACGGGCCCAACACGGCCCACGCCACGCAGCGTAAGCAGCGCTTCCCGCGCGATCCGGTTCAAGGGAACCGTCTGGACCTTGCGTGACTTCGTCGCGCGGAGAATGACGCGGTTTGCCGTCAGGTCGATATCGGCCCACTGCAAGCCAGTCAACTCCGACAGACGGAGCCCCGTATTGATCGCAACGAGGATGAACGGGCGCAGGTGCGGTGCGGCCGCGTCCAGCAATCGCCGTTCCTCGTCGAGCGACAACGCGCGACGCTCTGCCTCTTGATACTTCGCCACCCGCACGTCAGTACACGGGTTGTCTTTGCGAACCTTGTAGCGCACCGCAGTGCGGAACAGGCCGTGCAGGACAGCTAGGTCCCGCTTGACCGTTCCCGGCGCCACTGCCTCAAGACGGCGAGTCTTGAAGCGTTCAATGTGCAGCG
>DATEHD010000372.1:0-9246 GCA_035279765.1 Candidatus Krumholzibacteriia bacterium
GTAGAACATCGACGCTTCCGCGTCGGGGTTGTGATCTCCCCCCTCGTCCTTCTTGTCGTCCTTGTCGGTCTTCGCGGCGTCGTCCCAACCGCGCGGGTGGACGACGATGGTTCCGCATATCGCGTCGTAATCGACGCGCGAACCTTCCACGGTGACGGATCCCTTGGTGGTGACGGATTCCGGCTTGAAGTACTTGCTCTCGCCGGGCTTCGGCTCGTCCTTCGCTTCCGTGTCGGAATTCGGCTTCTTGTCCTTTTCCTTGTCCGGCGTTTTCGCGAACGACGCGGTGGCGACCAACGAAACGAGAATGAGGAGCAGAAGGGTACGCTTCATGGCTGAATCAGGTCCTCGGTTTGGTTTGGGTCACGACGATGCTTCCTGCAGGGCCAAATCATCTGTGATTGTTTAAAGAATTGCAACGTCAGGATGAAGGTCGCCCGCCCCAAACATCCGGACGGGGCCGCCGGTGCCATGGAGCGCCGGGCTCAGATGCTGCGCGGTGACTCGATGGAGCGCATGATGCGCGCAGCGAGCATCTCGGTCGATGCGCGGGCATCGAGGACCATCGTGGCGTGTTCGCGCGTCGGATGAATGTGCCTGTCATACATGGGACGCACGCTGCGTTCGTAGTGATACACAACGGCCGTGCGTGAGCGCGAGCGCTCGCGCGCGTCGCGTTCGATGCGGCGCTCGAGGCACTGCGTGTGATCGAGCGAGAGAAACACGGACGTGGTAAACAGGTCGCGTACCTGGGGCCAGTAGAGCGCGAAGATCCCTTCTAACACGATATTGGGAAGCGGCTTCACGGTACGGCGCACGGGGGCGCGGGTGTGCGTGGCGTAATCGTAGATGGGTTGCTGAACCGCAACGCCCGCGAGCAGCTGCCTCAGATGATCGACGATGAGATGGTCTTCGAACGCGGCGGGATCGTCGACATTGAGCTCTTCCTCGGGAACGCCGGCCTGGTCGCGATAGTACGCGTCGAGGGGAAACAGAACGGCTCCACCCGGGAGACGTTCGACGATGAGTCGCGCAAGCGTCGTCTTGCCGGAGCCCGAAGGCCCCGCAATTCCCACCACGATGGGGTCGGGCTGCATGGCGCAATCCTAGCACGTGTGGTACCATCGCCCCTATGTCGACTCACGGTGCATCGGGTGGGCGCAGCCCGGTGTTTGGGGATATGCTCAAACGCATCCCCGGGGGCCGGCATATCAAATTTGGCGCTGCCATCGCCGCCGGGCTCGTGATCGCGCTGATCGTAGTCAGCGTCATGCACGGCCACCGCGTGGCGGAGTGGGCGCCGGTCTCCGTGATCAATTCGCACGAGCCGCTCCAGGAGCTGCCGGTACGCGTGGCGCAGGGCGGAGAGCCCGTCGAGCCCGCGCACACGTACGACGCCGTGGTCGACGTGGCCTCGATCAAAGCGCTCGTCGTCGGCGTCGACCTCGACTACGTGACCAAGGGTTTGCCGCGATACGACGCCGTGATTCGCAGCTCCGACGGCTCGGAGCTCTTTCGCGGGCGCATTCTCGACAAGTATTTCCAGGAAGGCCGCTTCATGCTGCGTTTGTTTGCGAAGCGGTTTCCGGCGGGTGACTACACACTCGACATTGAAGGCTTCGACCCCGGCTCCCGCGACGGGCGCATTGTGGCGTCGTCATGGTTCCAGGTGACACATTGATGAAAACACTCTCCATTGGACACAGCCCGGACGCGGACGATGCGTTCATGTTCTACGGCCTCGCCTCCGAGCGCGTGAAGATCGACGGCTACGCCATCGAGCACGTGATGCAGGACATCGAGACGCTCAACCGGCGCGCGCGCCGGGGCGAGCTGGATGTCACCGCGATTTCGGCGGCGGCGTACCCGGAGGTGGCGCATCTCTATCGCATCATGTCGTGCGGCGCGTCCGTCGGCCGTCGCTACGGTCCCATTGTTCTCGCACGTGAGCCCTTCGCCATCGGCGATCTGGCGGGACGGCGCATTGCCGTGCCCGGCGCGCAGACAACGGCATTCATGCTCTTGCGCCTCTATGTGCCGAGCGCGTTCACGCCCGTGATGATGGATTTCGATCGCATCATGGAAGCCGTGGCGAGCGGCGAAACCGATGCGGGTGTGATCATCCATGAAGGCCAGCTCACGTGGCAGTCGAGCGGACTCAAGCGCGTCATTGATCTGGGCGAAGCGTGGATGAACGACACCGCGCTTCCCATTCCGCTCGGGCTCGATGTCATCCGCCGCGGTCTGGATGATGCCGTGATGCTTCGTGTCGCGAAGGCTCTCAAGGAAAGCATCGAGCTGGCGCGCACCGACGAAGACGCCGCCGTGGACTACGCCATGACCTTCGGCCGCGGCCTCGACCGCGAAACGTGCCGGCAGTTCGTCCGCATGTACGTCAACGCCGATACCGTCGACATGGGTGACGAGGGAACTCGCGCATTGGCAGCTCTTTATGACCGCGCCCAGGCGCGCGGACTGCTGCAGGTTTCTCCGCTTCTCGATATCCTCAGAATTTAGGCTCAGTTGCACACTTGGGGCTGCCCGGCTATCGCCGGGCAGCTCTTGCCCATTGACGATATGATATCATATCGATATAATCGTGATATGAACGCTAACCTCACGCCCTTATCACTGGCCTGTTTCGCAATCGCCGTTGCGGCCATGTTCGGGAACCTGGTTTTCGTGGCGACGCGCTACGCGAGCCTGCCCGAGAAGGTGCCGATGCACTACGGTTTCTCCGGCAAGCCCGACGCGTGGGGCGACAAGAAACTTTTCTGGCTGATCATGCTGATCCCCGTGTTCACGACGCTGCTCACGGTTGGGGTCGCGATCAGCAAGGTGACCGTGGCGAAAGCATCAGACATCGATGAACTGCACGCAAGCCTGCGCATTCTGAGCACGCTCGCAGCCTACCTCTCGGTGGGCGCGTTCGCGCTCATGCTGCGCATGATCGCCGTCGCAGAGAAGCATGCCGACGGAATTGGTCGCCTGGCGCTGCCGATCTATCTCGCGGGGCTCGCCCTGGTCATTGTCTTGTTTCGATAAGAGAAAAAGCCCGGAGCAGTTTTGAGTCTGCTCCACGCTCCATCCGGACCGGTCTGGTCCGGTGGTTTGTGCGAACAACTCAAGGAGGTTTCATATGGTCACGATTGAGAAAGACCGAAAAGTCATCAACGGGTGGGTCATGCTCACCATTCTCCTGATCACGGGCGCGGCGCTCGGCCTCGCGCTCCGGGAGATCGTCACCTCGCAGCCCGTTCACGCCGGCGAGATGGCGCTGTGGGTGTTCGCTGTTGCCGTCTGGTCGTTCATGATGGGCGGCTTCTTCACCCTGCAGCCCAACATGGCTGCCGTGCTGACGCTCTTCGGCAAGTACACGGGCACGGTCAGGACGAACGGCTTCAACTGGGCCAACCCCATGCTCAAGAAGACGAAGATCTCGCTGCGCGCGCGCAATCTGAACCACGAGCACATCAAGGTGAATGATTCGCGCGGCAATCCCATCGAGATCGCGGCCGTGATCGTGTGGCACGTAACGAACACGGCGCAGGCGCTCTTCGACGTGGACGAGTTTACGCACTATGTAAACGTGCAGAGTGAATCCGCGCTGCGCCATCTCGCGAGTGCGTATCCGTACGACACCACCGAGGAAGGCCAGCTCTCGCTCCGCGGCAGTATGGACGAAGTGTCCGCGTCGCTCACCCGGGAGCTGCAGGACCGTGTGGGCAAGGCGGGCGTGAAGATCGAGGAAGCGCGCCTGTCACACCTGGCGTATGCGCCCGAGATTGCGTCCGCCATGCTGCAGCGCCAGCAGGCAGAAGCGATTGTCGCCGCGCGCAGCCGCATTGTCGACGGCGCCTGCGGTATGGTGGAGATGGCGCTCGAGCGCCTCGATAAGAGCTCGCAGGTTCACCTCGACGACGACAAGAAGGCCGCCATGGTGAGCAACCTGCTCGTCGTGCTGTGCGGCGATCGCTCCGCGCAGCCTGTCGTCAACACGGGAACGCTCTACCAGTAGAGAGGAATCGTGGCGGAGAGAAAGTCATTTCTGATTCGTCTGCCCGCGGAGGTTCTCGACGAGCTCAACCGCTGGGCGAAAGACGACCTGCGCAGCCTGAACGGACAGATCGAATTTCTGCTCCGCGATGCGCTGCGCAGGCAACGCGGCAAAGAATTGCGCCGCGACGAAGAGCCGCCGGCCGACAGGCCGGCCTGAATCAAGAAGGCCCGATCACCTCACAGTGGTCGGGCCTTCTCATTGTTGTCGGTGAGAGCTATCAGACGATGTGAACGTGCGAGCGTGCCGTGTCCATCGCATGGCGCACGCGACGCGCCGCATCTTCGATGTGATCGAAGGTGAAGTCTTTCGAGAAGACTTCGGCGCCCACCCCCACTGCCACGGCTCCCGCTTCCACGTACTCGATGATGTCATCAGCGGTGATGCCGTTGGTGGGCACCAGTGGAATGCCAGGCAGAGGCCCGCGCACGGCGCGGATGTAGTTGGCGCCGCCCAGGCACGCGGCGGGAAACACTTTCACCAGGCGCGCACCATGGCGATGCGCGGCGAGAATCTCCGTCGGCGTGGACGTGCCGGGAACCGCCAACAATCCGAGCCGGTGCGCTTCATCCACCACTTCCCGATCAAATACGGGCGAAAGAACAAAGCGACCGCCCACGCGCGCGACATTGCGCACGTCATCCACGGTGAGCACCGTGCCCGCTCCGGCGATGGCTTCACCGCCGTGCGCGAAGTGGGCGATGGCTTCCATGGCGCCCGGCGTGGTGAGTGTGATCTCGAGCACCTTGAGGCCGCCGCGCACCGCGGCGCTGCACGCTTCGATGAGCGGCATGTCGGCGCGCAGGCGCACACAAAGAAAGACACCGTCCGCGAGGACATCGCGGACGGTGTTTTCGATCAGCTGCGTTTCGTTCATCGCTTCCAGACGTTCTAGCTGCCGCTCTTGGTCTTTTCCTCGGCAGCCTTCTTGAGCTTGTCGTTGGCGTAGATGGCAACTTCCACGCGGCGATTGGTAGCGCGGCCGTCCGCGGTGTCGTTGCTCGCAATGGGCTGCGATTCGCCGTAGCCCATGGTGGTGAAGCGTGGCTCCATCACCTTCTGGCCCGCAAGATAATTCTCGACCGACTGTGCGCGCAACTTCGACAACTCCAGGTTCCACTCTTCGCCGCCGGTGGAATCCGTGTGGCCTTCGAGCAGAATGTTCGTGTCGGGGTACTTGTTGAGAATCCCCGCCAGCTTCGTGAGGTTGTCTTTGCTCGCCTGCTTGAGCTCGGCCTTGTTCACGTCGAAGAGCAATCCCGAATCGAACGTGATCTTGATGCCCTCACCGACGCGCTCAACCTTGGCGCCTTCGAGATCCTTCTGCATTTCGGCCGCCTGCTTGTCCATGTAATGGCCGATGTAGCCGCCGGCAGCGCCGCCCACCGCCGCGCCGATGATGGCGCCGACAGCCGTGTTGCCGCTCTGATGTCCGATGACGCCGCCGATTGCCGCACCCGTGGCCGCGCCAATGCCGGCGCCTTTCTCCGTGTTCGACATGCTCGAACAGCTCAGACTGCTTGTCGCGAGCGCGAGAACGAGTGCGCTGGTCGCGAGTTTCTTCATGCGAAATCCTCCACCTGGTTTGTAGGGCACCCAATGGGGGTGTGTGCTGAATACCACTTAGTTCTGGGGGTTGAAAATCAGTAGCAAAATTAGAACCACAGATGCAGTTGTGTAAAGAAATCTGTGCCATTGCCGTCCGGTGTGGCAACACTTAAAAACCGGAATCGGCTATCCAGTGTAACACCGGGGTATACGGTGATTTGCGCACCCAGCTGGAGCCGCCCGCTCTCGTCGTCGATGACGTCGCGGTCGGGGTCGGCCCAGTCGTAGGCGGCAAGTAACGTGACACCGTTCCACGCCATCCAGTCCGCCTCACCGTACATGACAAGCTTGTGCTGCTGGAGTCCGCTCGCGCGCTGCGTGCTTCCGGTGTCGATCTCACCCTGGAGTATGAGCGGGATGTGCTGCCGGAAATACCAGGGATTGAACGAACCGTAGACGGCATACGTGTCGGTGTCGCCGCCCTCGTCGAGGGAACGCCGGCGCAGCAGCGCACTGCCACCCAGCGACCAGCCGAGGTCGCGCCATCCCGCATTGAATGCCGTGCCCCAGCCATTGTCGACGTCGAAGATGTCCCACTGATCGGGCGCTTCGAACTTGCTCTTCATCTTGAAGTACGACGCCTGGAAGAACGGCGCGGCCGCCACGAATCCCGCTTCCACGCCGAGCACGCGCGTCTCGGGGAGCGAGGTGTCGAGCTCGAACTCGCGCCGCGTGCGCGTGGTGTGATCGTCGAGCTTCAGGCCGAACGCGGGCACGAAGCGCCCCGCCTTGGCGTAGGCCTGGTACGGCCACTCGTTGGTCATGGCAAAAAGCTCGCGGAAATACGGCGTGTGCGAATCGTCGATGGTGTCCGAGTAGCCGCTCGATTGTCCGCGCGCGCCCACGTTCATGAGCACGGTGGCGTGGTGCACGGGATGCACCGCTGTGTTCACGTCGAGCTGCATCGGAAACGCGAGCGTCTTGCCGGGCGCAAAGAGAAACGCAAACCGGAAATCACCGCCGACCCGCAGCATCGGATCATTGTTAAGTTTGTAATGGCGCCCGGGAAACGGCGTGTCGGGCGTAATGCCCTTCGGGCTCCCCCACGCCCATTTGTCGTGGAGGGAATCGCGGTACGCCGGCGCCTCTCCCATGTTCTTCGGTCCTTCGGGCAACGCGGAGTTGTACGGCGTCGCCTTGTCGTGCCGGCCGAGTCCGGGGAAGTTACGATCCCAGTCATCCTGCGGGCGTGGGCTGGTGGCAATCATGGGGAGCGTGGACCGTCCAAAGTAGCGGCCGCTCGCCGTGCGCATACCGCCGCCCGACGGATCGATGTGACACGTGCCGCACGACATATTGCGCTTCTGGTGCGCGAGCTTCGGCGTTTCCCAGTTGCCGGGAAGAATGTGGCAGCTGTCGCACGTGCGTCCGGCTTGCGCCGAATACTGCGGCACCGCCAGCGCGGTGCGGGTGACGGTAACCATCGCCACGAACGCGCACACCACAGCGGCGATCGCGGCAACGAGGACGGGCACGCGCTTCATGGTTGTGGGTTGCACGGCGCCGGCGCTCCGTTCTCCACCCAGCGCTGGATGAGCAGCTTCTCTTCGCTGGTGCAACGCGGAAACACGCCCGGCGGCATGGTGTTGTTTTGGATGCGATCGAGGATGTCGAAGCGCTCGCCCACAATGTCAAAGCAGGTGTCGAGCGGGAAGATTTCGCTGACAACTCCGGTTCGGAAGTCGTTGCCACCTTCTCCGCTCGTCGCCGCGTGGCACGACACGCACTTGTTGTGGATGATGGCGTTGACCTGGTCGAAAGTGGGATTCTGCGCGACCGCGTTGGGGTCGACCGCGTCGAGCGGCTTGTCGCCCGAGGCGCACGCCACCAACAAGGCCGCGACGGCGATCAAGGGGAGGAACAAACAAGCGCGCAGTTGGCTAATCCGTGCGCGCGTGGTTCGTGAATGCATAGACGAGAAACCCCGTCGGTGCGAAACAACCCTGTGCAGTTACCAGTCGAGAATAATCGCGAACATCAGAGGGGCAACGATGGTCGCGTCGGATTCAATCACGAACCGCGGCGTGTCGACTTCCAGCTTGCCCCACGTAATCTTCTCGTTGGGCACAGCGCCCGAGTACGAGCCGTAGCTCGTCGTCGAATCGCTGATCTGGCAGAAGTAACCCCACACGCGCGTGTCGCGACGCAGGTCCTGGTGAATCATCGGGACGACACAGATGGGGAAGTCGCCCGCGATACCGCCGCCGATCTGGAAGAAACCGATGGAGCTGGACGCGGCGGTGGCCTGGTACCAGGCCGCCAGTTCCATCATGTACTCGACGCCCGAGCGCATCGTGGACGACTTGACGTCGTTACGGATGCACGACGCCGCGAACATGTTGCCGAGCGTGGAATCTTCCCAGCCCGGAACCACCATGGGGAGGTTTTTCTCCGCCGCGGCGATCATCCACGAATCCTTCGGATCGATCTGGTAGTTCTTCTTGAGCACACCGCTCTTCAGCACCTTGAAGAGGAACTCGTGCGGGAAGAAGCGCTCGCCGGCCTTGTCGGCGCGCTGCCATTCCTCGAGCACGGCGCGTTCCAGCCGGCGCATGGCTTCCTCTTCCGGAATGCAGGTGTCGGTGACGCGGTTCAGGTGCCGCTCGAGAAGCTTCTTCTCGTCGTGCGGCGTGAGGTCGCGGTAGTGCGGGATGCGCTCGTAGAAATCGTGTGCGATCAGGTTGTAGAGGTCTTCCTCGAGGTTGGCGCCGGTGCACGAAATTGAGTGCACCTTGCCCTGGCGGATCATCTCGGCCAGCGAGAGCCCCAGCTCGGCGGTGCTCATGGCACCCGCGAGCGTCACCATCATCTTGCCGCCGCCTTCGAGGTGACGCTTGTAGGCGTCCGCGGCATCGATCAACGCGGCCGCGTTGAAGTGTCGGAAATGATGGCGAATGAATTGCGTGATGGGCGTCTTGGTGGCTCCCATCGCCTTGTTCGTCTCCACACCGATCTCGGATTTCATGAGCGCAATACTAGCACTTCGTTTGCGCGAGTCAACGCCCGAAGTTGGGCCCGGATGCTATATGTCGTGTCCTGCCAACCACCTGGCCGCGTCGGCGTAGTTCGAAAAAACGCGGACCGAGGGGCTTTCCGCGCGCGCATTGCTGGCGACGAGGCTGGATACGCCGGCGCCGTGCTCTTCGTTGACGAGGATGGCCACGCGTGCACCCGCCACGCGATCGGGGTGGCGATAGGCAAGCATATCGAGCAGGTCGGGAATGGCGCGCGGTTTCTCCGCGATCAGTGCGTTGCGGAGATCCCACAACGCGCGCTGGTCGAATTCCATCGCGGGGTCAGTCAGGGTCTGGTCGAAGGCGCGGCGGGCCTCGTTGATGGCCACATTCCCGCTGCAGCGAAACATCACGAAGCGGTAATCGCGGTCGAAATGGGCGGCAACCGGCATGGGATCACCTCGCAGGCACGAGCGGACTCCCGCTCAACCGCGCATGGTCAACGAAAACTTGCCCGGGCCGGTAAACATGAAACCGAGGGAGACGGCCATCAGCTCGAGCGCGTGCGAAGCGCCCATCCAACCCGCGTTGGGGCTGCTGGCGGGCATGTGCAGATGCGTCAGCACC
>DATEHD010000373.1:0-11750 GCA_035279765.1 Candidatus Krumholzibacteriia bacterium
GGTTCCGGCGGGCGCTCGCTAGAGCCCACGCTTCAGATTCCGACTGGCGCGCCTCCGGCGAGATCCGGGGGCGCGCTTTTTTTGTATCCGTTCCTGCGGATTCCCTCGCGAGCCGACCCCGAACCCGATAGGGCAGCGGACACTTTTCCACACTTCGACCCCTCCCTGTGCATAAGTCTTCAGCTGCCACCAATCACTCGTTAATTATCTAAAATCAATGACTTATCGGATTAGCCGGGGTTGGGTTACGGGCCCTTATCCACACTTCGCGGGGTTTGGAGCGTTCTAAGTGGTTTGATTCCAGCAAGCTTCTCTTTTTGAGCCGGTGCGAGAATTTAACTTAGGGTTTTATACCGTTGGTATCTCGGTAATTGCACGTACGGAGGACACTCAGCGGCGCGATTCGGTTGCTGTCAAGTGACGCTCAACCATGAATGCAGCGAGGCCTTTTCCGGCCGCGGCTGCGCCCGCCGTGTTGAAGTGACAATCGTCGTAGAAGTACTCGAGCGATTTGGGAAGCGTGCGCGCAAGGTCGTAGACGGGAACGTTTTCCTCCCCGGCCACCGACCGCATGCTGTCATTCAAGCGCTCCATCGCCGCGTCCATCAGATCTTCGCGGTACGTGACGCCGCCCCCGTTTGCCTCCATCGCCGCCGCGCGGTATCGCATCCAGCTGTGCTCGCGCGCTGTCGGATCCACGGCACTGTTCCACGTGGTCTGCTGCGTCATGAACACCAGGGTGAAATGGTTTCCCTTTGCGATGCCGGCCAAGGTGCGCAGGTTGGTGGCGTAGCTCCCGGCATCCGTGCGCGGGGGCGTGCCGGATGAAGGCGCCGTGCGCTGCAGGCCGATGAGCCCCTGGTAGTTGGTGACGAGCCGGCGTTGCTCCTGCAGCTGGCGCGAGTCGGCGCGGAACCGCTGCTTCAACAAGAACAGCCGGCGCGTGATCTGCAGCTTCATCGGCCAGCTCTTGTACCAGGGCTTGCGGTATGCCGGGTGGTACTCGATGTAGTGCCGGTAGTCATAGTTATAGATGGAGCGCGAGAGATCGTTGATGCCGCAGAACACGACGATGAGGTCGGGTTGGAAATGAACCAGGCGCTGGCTGATGATTGCCACGTGATCGTCGCTCGCCGCACCGGAGAGGCCCGCGTTGTACACGCGCACCGTCGTGCCCGCGGGTGTGCTCGCCGAGAGCTCGTTCTGCACGATGCGCGCAAGGTCGTCCCTGTCATCCAGGTAGAAGCATTCGGTGGTGCTGCCGCCCACCATGAAGATGCGGAATTCGCCCGGCGGCTTGGGATCGATCAATGAATCCCCGCGAAACCCCATGTTGTCGGTGGTGAACCGGTGTTCGCCCGCGAGGCCTGGCAGCCCCGGCTCGGCCTGGGTGACGGCGGAATAGTTTCGCGGGTATTCGAAACGGATGTACTGGTTGACCTGGGGCTTGAGCCGTTCGATTTCTTCGTACGGATTGACGACCGGCGCCAGAACGCGGAGCGCAGTCTCCGCCATCGCGATCACGAACAGCGTGGTGACCAGCGCGAGCGCCAGGTTGTGCGAGCGGGAGGCGGACCTCACAAGCGATCCAGCACCTTGCGCAGGACGATGGTGATGGCGGCCGCGTCGTACGGCTTCACCGCCACGCCGGCGATGTCGCGCCCGCCATCGCGATGCGCCGCATCATCCACGTAGCCCGTGGTCAGCACTACCGGTGTATCGGGACGGATCTGGTGCACGGCGCGCGCCAGCTCGGTGCCGCTCATGCGCGGCATGGTCTGATCGGTGATCACTGCGTCAAACCGATCCGCGTGGTCACGAAAGTACGCCAGCGCCTCTTCGCTCGACGTGAACGCGCTGACGCGGAACCCCCGCGATTCCAGAATGCGCCGGAGCAGGTTCACGATGGCGTGCTCGTCGTCCACGATCAGGATGTGCTCGCTGCCGCTGGTGGCCGTCGCCACGCGCGGCTCGGCAACGGGCTCCTCCGGCGTTTCCGCCGCGGGGAAATAGGTGCGAAACGTAGCACCCTCGTGGGGCGCGCTCTTCACTTCAATGCTCCCACCCACGCTGTGCACGATGCCGTGCACGACAGACAGTCCGAGACCGGTGCCTTCACCGGGACGCTTGGTGGTGAAGAAGGGCTCGAACACGCGATGGCGTGTGGCCGGGTCCATGCCCTCTCCCTGGTCGGTCACCGAGAGCACCACGTGGGTGCCGGGCTCGAGCCCGAGAGTATGTGCGCGATCGCCGTCGAGATCTTCGCGCGCGAGCTCGACGCGCAATACGCCGCCCTTGTCGCGCATCGCGAACGCCGCATTGGTGGCGAGATTCATGATCACCTGGTGCATCTGTCCGGGATCGGCGAGCACGGTGTCGCCCTGGTTGACCACATTCTGTGACAACTCGATGTTTGACGGCAGCATCGATCGGATGAGCTTGAGCGTGTCGTTCACCACCAGGTGCAGCTGAACCGGTTGGCGCGTCTGGTCGCCGCGCCGCGAGAAAATCAGGATCTGTTTGACGAGATCGCGCGCACGCCGCGCGGCCCTGAGCACCTGCTCGAGATCATCGCGCGCGGGATGTCCGGCCGGGAGATCGGTGAGCGCCAGGTCGGTGTAGCCCATGATGGGAGAGAGAATATTGTTGAAGTCGTGCGCGATGCCGCCGGCCAGCGTTCCCACCGTCTCCATTTTCTGCGACTGCCGCAGCTGCGCCTCGAGATCGCGCGCCGTGATTTCCGCGCGCGCACGCGCCGTCACGTCCCACGCCACGCCGGAAATCCCGACCACCTCTTGCGCGTCATTGCGCTTGGGCTCGTACATGACTTCGTAAACCAGTTCGCCCAATTGCACGACTTCGTTGATCGATTGTCCCGCGAGACAATTTTGCAGGTTGGAAACGATCTGCGGAAAATCCTTGTACACCTCGAAGGCCGATCGTCCGACGACCTCGCCCGGCGCCAGGCCCAGGGCTTGGAGCCCGCGTCCTTCGGAAAGTGTGAAGACGCCCGCGCGGTCGGTCGCAAAAACGATGATGGGCGCGTGCTCGATGACCGCGTGCAGCCGCTGTTCGGTGTCGAGCAGGCGATCCTGCGCGTGACGCGTCGCAGCCAGCGCTTCGCGCAGCGCGGCGTTCTCGCGCCCGGGTGCGCCGGTTTCGCGAGTGGCGCGGGACGGGTCAGGTTTGCGCGGTGGCATCGCCAAAACTATAGAGCATCGTGCGCGACCTCGTCCACGTGGGCGCGCTGCATGCCGGCCTGCGCCAGTGTGCTGCGCCAGCGCACGAACAGCTGGTGCATCGCTTCCGCCGAATCGATCCCTTCGCCGGGGACGGGCCAGTGCTCGGGTGAGAGAAGGAATGCGGCGCTCTGGTCGCCGCCCAGTCCGCCGTGCGCACCCACCATTTCTTCGAAGGTCTGGACTTCCTGCGTGGTGCTGTCGTAACGGCCCATCAGCACGATGTCGCCGCAATGCGGAAACTCATCGAGACGCGCGAGCTGCGCGCCCGCGTGCGGACCGTATCCAAGCAGCGGGTCCTCGCCCTCCACGCGCCGGTCGCGGAGATAGTGAACACCGCCGCGTCCCGTGACCACCGGCCCGTGCACTGCCGATCGCATCATCACGAATCCAATCCCGGGGTGGGCCACGAGTCCTTCGATGAGGCCGGGATGTCCCGCTGCCAGGTCCGTGAGGTCGAGGCGGTGCGGCTCGTCGGTGAAATAAATGTGCGCCAGGTTCCCGGACGGACACACGATCACGTCGCCGCTGTGAGACTCCACATCGAACGATTGCCGTGCGCGCGCGCGCAGCAAACGGTGCGCGGCCCGGGTGGAAAGCCTGTCGTGCGCGAGCGCTTCCTTCATGAGCGCACGCAGATGCTGCCAGCCTTCCGTCCTGACAATGGGTGCGCGCACGGTGCCTTCGCCGCGAATGAGCTCGCGCACCACGGTTTCAATCCCCTTGCCGTGGCGCTGGCGGAACGGAACGCTCGGCGTCTGTCCGTGATCGGAGAGGAAAACAAAGTGATACGGCCGCGGCGCTTCGGTTGCGCAGCGCAAGAGGAGCGCAATGCGGCGGTCCACGGCGCGCAGCGTGCGCATCGCGTCGCTCCGCTCGGGGCCGGCGTGGTGGGCGACGACGTCGTAGCCGGTAAACGTGATGTATGCCACCGGCGTTCCCGCGAACATCTCGCTCATGAGAGCGTAGGTTCCGAGCTCGCGCTGGAACACGGTGGATGCGGCGCGCAGGAGCGGGAAGCTTCCGCCGCGCGAGACGCGCGGGAACTCATTGCGAAAACGCTGCCGCCATCCCTGCCAGCGTTCGATCACCAGCTCCGCCACGATCTGCATGAGCGTGCGCGTGAAATTGTACGGGTACACGAAATACGGAAAGTACACGGCCGACGCTTTGCGCACATGGTCGCCGGGGTTGAGCGCGCTCATCGTGGCGACGCAGCGATCGGCGTCGCCCGAGAACATGTTGCAGATGCTCACGCCGCCTTCGCGTAGAAGCCCGGTGCCGCGCGACACCCGGTTTTCGATGCGCGCCACATCGGCCGGGTCATTGGACTGCACCAGCCGGCCGGTGTTCTTGTCGAACCAGCGAAATCCCGGAATATCGTAGTTGCTGCCGAGGAGAATTCCCGCCTGCACAGACGACGTTTGCGACGGCAGCCCGCAATCCCAGCGCTGGAGCCGGTGTGAGCCCGAGCGCATCAGCCGTCGCAGCCCGGGCATGTAGCCGTCGCGCACGGCGCGCTCCAGTGTCGGCAGGCTGAGCCCGTCGATTTCTACAAAGATGAGCCCGGGAGACGACGGCACCGGCGCCGATCGAAACGGCCGCGCCACGCGCCGCATGATGTACCGGTAGACCGAGTCTTCCTCGTGGAATGCAAAGATCGTGGAGGCCAGCGTGTTGGCGGTGGCGAGCGTAAATGCTGCCACAAAACTGGCGCCGAAGGTGGCCTCGATGCCGGGCAGCAGCAACGACGCCAGGTGAAACACCACCGTATTGATGACGAGGGTCAGGAATCCGAGCGAGAGAACGGTGAAGGGCAGGGTGATCAGCAGAAGCAAAGGACGAAACAGCGCGTTGAGCGCTCCCACCAGTGCGACCGCCACGATTCCGGTTTGCCAGTGGTCAAGGTGGATGCCCGCCGGCGTTTGGGCGAGTCCCCACAGGGCGAGCACCTCCACCGTCCACAGGACGATGACGCGGCCGGCGACAATCAATAACGGCGATGCTCGACCCACAGGTCGATTATGAAGGATTGGCAGACTAATGCGGGAAGCGAAACCGATTGCCCGGATGCACGACGTGCACCTTCACGTCGGGAGCGAGATCGCTGGCGTGATCGGCGAAATCATACGGGGGTGCGGTCAGAAAGCGCGGACGCAGCCAGCCGAAACCGAGCGGTGCGAATGTCCCCCAGTGAATGGGAATCGCGGCCCGGGGCTTGAGCATGGTGAGAGACTGCGCGGCGCGACGCGGCGTGAGGTGTCCCTCGCCCAGCGTCGGCCCCCAGCCCCACACGGGCAGGAGTGCCACGTCGAGATCGCCGTGGATCTCGGACATCTCCGGAAAAATGTCTGTGTCACCGGCAAAGTAAACGGACTTGCGGCCGTGGAAGAGATATCCCACTGCGGGAGCTTCGGGGCCAAAAGGAAAGCGCTGGCCACCGTGATCCGCGTGCGTGACGGAAACCGAAAGCGCCCCGATCGACGTGATATCCCCGGCGCAGACTTCTTCGATATTTCCGAAGCCCTCGCGCTCGAGGAGACCCGCACCGCCTTCCGGAACGATGATCCGCGTCGAACGCTCGATCCGGCGCAGCGACGGCATGTCGAGATGGTCGCGGTGCAGGTGCGAGATCGCCACGGCGTCAATGTGCTCGTGGCCATCATTGTGGACGGACACTGTCTGCCGGCGAATGTGTCCCACGCGGTTGCGCAGGATGGGATCGGTCAGCACGCGCACGCCGTCCATCTCCACCAGGCAGGTGGCGTGGCCGACATACGTGATCGAAAGGGTAGAGCTCATCGGATCGAATATTGGAGCAAAGATTCAGCCATATCGCCGGTCGCAGTGAGGGTGTTTATGGCGGCGACTCCATAATCCCACGGCAATATCGCAGCCATCGGCGCCATGGCGCAAGCGCGACGGCCGCGAAACGGGCCGCCAACACGATAGATGAGGGATTCTCCGATATTCGGTATCCCAATTGCTGAAAACCGTCCGCAAATACCGTACTATTCAGAATAGGAATTTATAGGGTAGACTTTGGGGCACTTGACGAATTGCCTGCAAAGGGCGAATGTGCAAGGTCGACTCCGGCCCCGGGAGATGGAATGAAACGTCGAGTACTCATCGTCGATGACGAGCCACAGATCCGCGACATGCTGCGGGAGTGGCTGACGCGTACCGGTTACGACGTGTCCGACGCGCCCGATGGAAAGCAAGCCATCGAGATTCTGCGCAAACAGAACTTCGACGTGGTGGTTGCCGATATCCTGATGCCCGAGAAAGACGGGCTCGAAGTAATCATGTACCTGCAACGCGAGAGCCCGCTCACCAAGTGCGTTGCCATCAGCTCTCCCAGCAATCGCGTGTTTCTCCAGAGCGCGCAGCTTCTCGGCGCCACCAAGGTGGTCGAGAAGCCGTTCACCGGCGCCGAGGTTGAAGCCGCGATCCGCGATGCACTCGGCGTCAAAAGCTAGTTCTTCCTCCGCACCCACAATCGCGCATAGGTGAGCGGTGACAACAGCGCTCGCTTGGTGGCGACCGTGTCACTCGCAGCGGTCATGCCGCGGATCCAGCTCAACACGTCGGGATGTGCTGCCGCGCGCCCCACGATCACATCGATCAATCGCGCGTGCCGCGCCAGAACGCGCA
This sequence comes from Candidatus Krumholzibacteriia bacterium, assembly GCA_035279765.1. Classification (GTDB taxonomy): domain Bacteria; phylum Krumholzibacteriota; class Krumholzibacteriia; order WVZY01; family JAKEHA01; genus JAKEHA01. The sequence goes on from DATEHD010000373.1 coordinate 6,894, forward strand.
GACGGTAGTGCAGGTTGATCTCGTTGCCATCGACGGCGTCACGCAGGCGCTGCGCGTATGACGCAGACGATCCGCCGTGCACCACTTCATGCGCCACTTCCGCGGCGAGTTTTCCGGAAACCACCGCGTTGCCGATACCCTCTCCCGAGAATGGATCCACCAGGCCCGCAGCGTCGCCCGCGAGCATGAACCCGTCGCCGCACAGCGTGCGCGAAAAATCAGGCGTGGGAAGGTTCCACCCGTGCACCGTGCCAATGCGGGATGCGCGCGCGAAGCGATCGCGAAAGCGTGGCAATGCGAGCACGGCTTCGTGCACATCGCGCAGACGAACGCGTCGCTTTTTGATATCCCGGTGCACAAGACCGATGCCGACGTTCGCGACACCGTCTCCAGTCGGAAATACCCACAGAAATCCCGGCAGTGTTTCGTGCACGAAATGAACCTCGACGGTTTGCGGCGCCACGTCGAGCCCGCGGTAATAGCCGCGCGTCGCCACGTACCAGCGCGGGTCGTGGTGATAGATTCCAAGACGCTTCGTGACAACCGAGTCGAAGCCATCAGCACCGACAACCATGTTGGCGCGGACCTCGTGATCCACTCCGTCACGACGGCAAATCACGCCGCGCACTTTCATTCGGTCGTGCAGCAGACCGGTAACGGCGGCGTCCTCCCAGACCTCGACCTGCTCGCGAGCGGCGCGGACGAGTCTCTCGTCGAATATTTCGCGCCGGCACACGAGGTGCGGCGCGGGTTCGTCGCGCGTGGAAAGATCGACGTCGATGAGATGCCCGGCCGGAGATGACAGCACCGCGCGCGACACGGGCTCTCGCACCGCCGTGGCGAAATCAACGCCGAGCTCGCGCAACACGCCGAGGCTTTTGCGCGCAATGGCGTCGCCGCAGATTTTGTCGCGCGGAAAACGGCGCTTGTCGATGAGCAGAACGTCTAGCCCCGCGCGTGCCGCGAAGAGCGCGGTGGTGGCGCCGGCCGGTCCCGCGCCGATAACGACGAGCTGGCGGCTAGACACCGTGGGTGGCGGCGAGCTTGGCGCCGGCAATGACAAGGAGGAGTCCCGCCCCGCGCACGAGCCACGCGCTGAAGCGCGGCGCGTTCACCCAGCGTCCGGCGGCGCGACACATGCCGACATACACCGAGAGCACGATGAACTCGACCACCACCGAGCTCACGCCGAGGATTGCAATCTGGCGCGCAGCCGACTGGTCGGGATTGATGAACTGCGGGAGCAGTGCCGCGAAAAAGATGATCGCCTTGGGATTGGAGATCTGCGTAACGAATCCGTTCCAGAACACACCCGCGTGTCGCGCGGGCTTGCGCTGAGCGCCGGTCTCGGGCGCTTCCGGCGATCGGGCGAAGAGCATGCGCAGCCCGAGGTACACGAGGTACGCGGCGCCGATCCACTTGATGGCGAGGAACACGTTGCGCGACGCAAGCAGCAGCGCGCCCAGTCCAAACGCGGAGAGAATGAAATACACGGCGTTGCCCGCCAGAATGGAGAGGCTGGCGACCACACCCGCGCGCGAGCCGTGCGCCACGGAGCTGGAGACGACATAGAGGACAGCGGGACCGGGAATAAAAGAGAGGACCGCTTCAGTCGCGCAGAAGAGTGCCCAGGTTTGGATTGTCATGAATGGCCCGGAGGGCCACTTTAGCACGCCGGCGACGTGCCGGGCACGCTTTACGCGCCGACGATGATCTGGAGAGCGGATCGAAATTCGGTGAGGTCGGCAGGGCAGTTGATGCCGCTTTCGCCCAGGCGCTCACGCATGCCACCGGCCGCCTTGCCGCCGACAAAAATCGGAATCTCGTCGTCGAGGAGATGGCGCAGGCGATTGAGCTCCTCGAGCACACGCGAATCGCTTTCGCGATAGCACAGACTGAGTGCCACCGCCTTGGCGCCGATCTGCTTCACCGCCGCCGCGATCTCTTCCGCGGGAAGCGCTGCGCCCAGATACACCGCGTCCCATCCCATTTCTTCCGCGACCGCACACGCCATGATGGCACCCAGCTCGTGGTACTGCCCGGCGGGGGTGGTCACGATGATGCGGGGGGCGCGCGGCGCCAGCGCGGGATTGCGCGGTGCACTGATAAATGAACGAATGATGGTGGTGGCGAGATGCTCGTGAACGATGCGCAGCGTGCCTTCCTGCCAGCGCCTGCCGATGGCGGAGAGCAGCGGCACGACCAGCTGCTGGCGAAACTCCGGCCCGCTCATCTCGACCGAGGCATCGCTCAGCACGCGATGGAGTCGATAGCGATCCAGGTTCTCCAGGGCGTCTATGGCTTCGTCGAGCAATGCGCGCGGCTGGCCCGGGTCCACGGTGGAGACGACGCCGGCATCGGCAGTTGCCTGAAGGTGATCCTCTGATACAAGTGCGCGCAGGCGCTCGGTTTCGAGGTCGGCCACATCGCTGATTCTGCGCCCGGCGCACACGGCCTGCTTCAATAAACGCAACCGTTCCACGTCTTCATCTGTATAAAGACGGCGCCCTGTAGTCCCCCTGGGCGGACAGACACACCGGTACCGGCGCTCCCAGATGCGAATGACGTCCTGGGGAAGCCCGGTCCGGGCGGACACCACGCGGATGGGATGGCGGGGCTCGAGCTTGGTGGCTTTCTCAGTCACAGCCAACAGGTTACGAATCTGTCCCACCTCTGTCAAGGAAAGTGGGCAGAAGATACCGTTCAACGGGTGTATGCCCTTTATTTGTCCTAGACAAATTATAGTCACTTGCTGTAAGGTCTTGGGCAAGAAGCAGACTACTGGGATGTCAAACACTATGGAGAAGTGAACCGCCCGCGTATCGGGCGTACTTGAATCCGAGGTGAGTGTGGTGAAGGAAAAGACCAATGAACTTCCGGTCTCGGGGGGACGATCCAGCCTCGACCTTTATCTGAACGAGATTCGCAGGTACCCGCTGCTCTCGCGCGAAGACGAAGTTGCCCTCGCGCGCAAAGCTCGGGCTGGCGACATGCAGGCGCAGGAAAAACTGGATCGCTCCAACCTGCGCTTCGTGGTCTCGATCGCGAAGAAGTATGTCGGCAATGGCGTCCCGCTCGAAGATCTGATCAATGACGGTAATGTGGGATTGGTGAAGGCGGCGGAGCGATTTGACCCCGAACGCGGGTTCAAATTCATCTCGTACGCCGTGTGGTGGATTCGTCAGTCGATTCTCGTGTCTGTATCGGAGAACTCGCGCATGATCCGCATGCCGATGAATCGCGTCGGCCTGGCGCAGAAGGCAACCAAGATCTCGCGCAAGCTCGAGCAGGACCTCGGCCGCGATCCTGACGCCGAAGAGCTCGCGAAGGAGCTCGGTGTCACGCGCGAGGAGATCGAGGAAGTGACCACGTTCTCGCAGGCGACGCTTTCGCTCGATCAGCCGGTGCACGACGAGGGCAACGAAACCACCTTCGTGGACCAGATCGTGGATGATCGCAATGCGTCGCCCGACCAGGGCGCGTATGAGGACTCGCTCAAGCGCGACATGGACCGCGCGCTGGAATCGCTGACCGACCGCGAGCGTACGATTCTCGTGCGCTACTACGGGCTCAACGGGGTCAAGGCGCGTACGCTCGAGGACATCGGCAAGGAGATGGGCTACACGCGCGAGCGCATCCGTCAGATCAAGGAACAGGCCATCGACAAGCTGCGCTCACGCCCACAGTCGGCGCAGTATATCGAAGACTATCTGACAGCGTAATCGATCGGCAATTCAGGAAGGCCAGCCACGAAACGCGGCCTCGCACCTATGCCGGTGCGGGGCCGCGTTCGTTTTTGTCGCTGGTACCGCGCGTGAAGCAGAGGATGAGCGAGAAGTAGATGTTGTAGAAGGGGACGAGCAGAAGAAAAACGTCGTGACTGGGTCGGCCGAGATCGTGCAGACGACGAACGCTGTAGAACCCCTGCACCAGCGTGCTGGCCACAAAGATGACGATCCCGAGCAGCGTGGCGTCGCGGAATCCCGAGTCCGACGTCGCGCTGATCCAACCGATCGCGGCCACGAACACGTACGACACCACGCTGTTTGCCAGTGACGCCACCATGTATTCGCGCCGGCTGATGCGGCCTCGCATCGAGAAGAGATTGGCCATAGAGAGCATCTCCCGTCACTGTCCGATGAGCCGATCTTGCTTCGTGGCAAGGCGCGCCGACGAAGGCATACTAAATAGCGGAGCGTATGCCGAGAAGGCGCAACGCAGCCACGGAGCAAGAGCGGCCATCGGAAACCGTCCTCGCGCGGCGCGCGCTCCTTCGAGATTGACGCACCTGACAAGAGCGCCATCCTCCCCACGAATGCTTTATGCACCCGCCGGAGCGCACGACCGCCGCGCGGTTCGTGAGAACGGTTTGCCATTACTTCGGCAAGAAGCGGACCGGACAAGACCTGTTGCTCCGAAGGGTTGGACTGAGGCGGACGATGGAGTGAGGTGCCTGCTTGTTCCCAAGCGTTCGCTGGGGCAAGAATTTCCCGGATTGCAGCACGCGATGTCGCGGATTCCCTGACACAGCGCGCCGTGTGCTATGCTTCCCCGCATGCGGATCACGACGCGTGTTCCCGCCATCCTGCTCTTGATCGCAGCGCTCGCGATGATCTTCGAGACATCGTGCAGCCAGGCGCCGCCACCGTCGACGAGCGCCGAGATTCACGACACCGCGAAGAACTACCAGAGCAAACACGCCGTTGCGCGTTTTCACCTCGCCGACGGCACCACGTACGCCACGTCCAGCTATGCCGTGACGGATTCCTTCGTGGTGATCAAGGAGATCCTGCGCGACTCGAAGTACTACAGTCCCACCAGCGAGCACCTGTACGACAAGTCCGATGTGACACCGCC
>DATEHD010000374.1:0-5682 GCA_035279765.1 Candidatus Krumholzibacteriia bacterium
CTGGAAAGCGGTGACACCGTGGTGATCCGCGCTTTTTGCGAGAAGAACGGCGCGGCGCGCATCGGATTTGGCGAATGCCGCGGTAGTATTCAAGGATAGATTGATTTGTATTCGAGAAAGGAACTCCATGTCATCGTTCGCTGCCATCGATCGTAACGGGAACTCACTCAATCTGGACGCCGCGCGGGTGGAAACGCTGCGCGGCGCACTGCGCGGGATGCTGCTCGGCGCCAACGACGCCGGCTACCAGGAAGCGCGCGCGGTGTGGAATGGCATGATCGACAGAAAACCCGCGCTCATCGCGCGCTGCATTGGCACCGCCGATATCGTGGCGTGCGTGAATTTTGCGCGCGAAACCGGCATCGCCCTGTCGATGAAGGGAGGCGGCCACAATATCGCGGGGCTCGCGCTGGCAGAAGGCGGCCTCGTCATTGATTGCTCGCTGATGCGGGGTTGCTACCTCGACTTGAAAGACCGCGTCGTGCACACGCAGCCGGGCGCCACGCTGGGCGACGCCGACCGCGAGACGCAGGTGCACGGGCTGGCCGCGATTCTTGGATTCGTATCTCTCACCGGTGTGACGGGACTCACTCTGGGTGGCGGCTTTGGTTATCTCTCGCGCCGCTACGGCTGGACATCCGACAACGTGCGCTCGATGACGATGGTGACGACAGAGGGCAAAGTGGTGAAGGCGAGCCCGGCCGAGAACGCCGATCTCTTCTGGGGACTGCGCGGTGGCGGTGGCAACTTCGGCGTGGTGACGGATATCGAGCACCAGCTCTACCCGATCGGCCCCGAAATATACGGGGGCGGCATCGCGTGGACAGCCGACAGCGCGGACGAGGTGTTCAAACTCTACCACCAGCTGGCCGAAGCGGCGCCGCAGGAGCTCTCCGCCGTGTGCGCAATGCGTATCGCTCCGCCCGCGCCGTGGATTGCGAAAGAAGCGCACGGCAAGCCCATCATCGCGATGTTCCTGTGCCATTGCGGCCGCGTCGAGGACGCCGAGAAGCTGCTGGCGCCGGTCAAGGCGTTCGGAAAACCAGTGGGCGATACCGTGATGCGGCGCTCGTACGTGTCGCAGCAGTGCCTGCTCGATGCCACACAGCCCAAGGGACGGCGTTACTACTGGAAGGCGGAGTACCTGCCCGGCGTAAGCCAGGAGATCTACGAGAGCGTGAAGAAGCACGCCCTCGCCATGCCGTCGCCGCATTCGGCCGTCATTCTGTTCCCGTTGGGCGGCGCCATCGGCCAGCACGTCAACAGCCACTCCGCGGTGGGGAATCGCAACGCCAACTTCGTGCTCAATATTACGGGGGCGTGGGACAAGGCCGAGGATGACACCGCCAACGTGGAATGGGCGCGTACGGCGTGGAACGACACGAAGAAGTTCTCGACCGGTGGCACGTACATCAACTTTCTGACCGAAGAAGAAGCCGGCGAGCGCATCCACGCGGCGTATGGCGGTAACTACGAACGCATCGCGCGCGTCAAAGCCGCGTGGGATCCGCAGAACATGTTCCGCATGAACAAGAACGTGCAGCCCGTGGCGTAACCATGGTCAGGCTGACGTTCCATGGTCATGCGTGCTGGGAGGTCCAGGGAACCAAGAGCCGCATCCTGATCGATCCATTCCTCACCGGGAACCCGCTCGCGGACGTCAAGCCGGCCGATTTTTTCGACAGGCTGGATGCGATCCTGATCTCGCACGGGCACGGTGATCACATCGGTGACGCGGAGGAAATCGCGAAGCTGTCCGGTGCGGTGATCGTTGCGAATTCCGAGATCGCAAAGCATTTCAAGAACCGCGGCCTCAATACCCACGCGCTTGCGATCGGCGGCGGCCACGATTTTCCCTTTGGCCGCGTGAAGCTCACCATCGCACACCACGGCTCGACAGGCCCCAACGGAGAGAACTTCGGAATGCCGGCGGGGATCATCCTTACTATTGATGGAAAGCGAATCTATCACTGCGGCGACACTGGCATCTTTCTCGACATGCAGCTCATCTCCGAGCTGAACGGTCCCTTCGATGTGTGCCTGATTCCGATCGGGGACAACTACACCATGGGCATCGACGACGCCGTGCGCGCATGCGAAATGATTCGCGCGAAGCTCCACGTGCCGATGCACTTCAACACCTTTCCTGTCGTCAAAGTCGACGGGAATGACTTTATCCGCAAGGTGGAAGGAAAAGGAATGAAGGCGCGCGTCGTTGAAGCGGGCAAGGCGTTCGAAATCTAACGCGCGCGCCGATCTAGTCGTCCAGCGTGAAGCCGATCTTGAGCGTGACCTGCCAGTGCGCGATCTTGTTGGCTTCGACATAGCCGCGCGTATCGATCACTTCGAACCAGCGCACGTTGTGGACGGTCTTGGTCGTCTTGGCGACGGCGACTTCGATGGCGTCCTGGACACCTTTGGTGGATGAGCCGGTGATCTCGATGGTCTTGTAGACGTGGTTGGCCATGGTCTCCTCCTCTTACTGTGAACTAATCCAATCCGTGGTGACGCTGCGCGGTCGGTTGATGGGAGTGCCGAGCGCGCGATTCCACACCAGCTGCGCCAGCATTCCCATCGCCAGCGAAATGGCAAAGGGCACCGTGTAGAACTCGAGCTCGGTGATACCGAAGTGGTGCCAGACCATTCCCATCCCGAAATCGACGTTGGGATACGGATTCTTGGCCTTGCCTTGGGCTTGCAACACCGCGGGCACGACGCGTGACATGCGTTCCACGGTGACGAAGAGCGGATCATCCGCAAAGTGCTTGCGACCGAAATCGAGCATCGCGGTAAAGCGCGGGTCGGCGCCGCGCAGTACCGCGTGTCCGTGCCCGGGAACGACGCGCCCGGCCTTGAGCGTGTCCCACGTGTATTTCTCGATTTCCTTTTCGTCGGGCGCGCCACCGTAGCGCAGCATCGCGTCGAGCTGCCACTGCGTGCTTTCCTGAGCGGAGCGGCCGTGCAGCGGACCGGCGAGGCCGTTGAACCCGGCGGTCACGGCGAGGTAGGGATTGGAGAGCACGGAGCCAACCGTATGACACGTGAAGGCGCACACGTTGCCGCCTTCGTGATCGCTCTGCAGAATAGCCGCGACGCGCATGGCGCGCTCGAATACGTCTTCGTGGTGGCCGAGCATCCTGCAGAAATTCTGCGCCCAATCGAGCACGGGGTCGTAGGCGAGGCGCGGGCCGCGGTGAAAGCGGATGCGGTACACGCCGCCCGCCACCGTGGGAAGCGCCTGCATCAAGCGCAGCGCATCATCGAGTGTCGCCCGCCACAGTTCTCCACGCGGGGCACCCTCGGCCACGCGTTTGGCCATGACGGATTCATGCTCGAGCGCCAGGATGCCGGCGGAGAGCATCGTCATGGGGTGCGAGTCCTTGGGCAAGGCCTCGATGGCGCGCCACGTCGCTTCCGGCACGCGCGGGGCATGGGCGATCGCCTCGCGCACGGCCGCCGACTCTTTCTTGTCGGGCAGCCGCCCGATCAGGAGCAGGAAGAAGATTTCCTCCGGCGTGCGATCAATCAGCTCGAGGATGGGAAGACCGCGGATAATGAGACCGCGGTCGGGGTCGACTACGGAAGTGTCACACACCAGTGCGCGCACCTCACGCATACCGCCGAATGCTTGCGCGACGGTGACTTCTGAAATAACTTTGTCTCCGCGCGATTTCAAAAGTTCATCGCGCTGTGCACGTAGCGCGTCTACCTGCTTCGCAAAGATTTCATGAAGAATTGACATGACGGCATGATAGCACGCGCGCACAACCCGCAAGCATGTTAGATTAAACCCTTATTACACGTTTCCCAGGAGGATAGACATGAGCATGGCACAATCTCTCGTGGGCGAGTTCGACCACGAATCAGGCAGCACGCGCCGCGTTCTCGAACGCGTCCCGGAACAGTTCGCCGATTGGGCGCCGCATCCCAAATCGAAATCACTTGGTGAGCTGGCCAACCATATCGCCGGATTGCCGGTGTGGGTGGGACGTATTCTGAGCGCGCCCGAATACGACTTCCTGGCGCCCGGCGCCCCGACGCCCGGCATTCGTCCGTGGGAGTCGAAGTCGGCGCTGCTCGCCAAGCACGACAAGAACATTGCCGATGCGCGCGCACTGATCGCGAAGGCGACTGACGCCCAGCTGATGGAACCCTGGTCGTTCAAGCGTGGCGGTGAAGTGGCATTCACGCTGCCGCGCGTCGCGGTGCTGCGCTCGATGGTGTTCAGCCACACCGTTCACCATCGCGGCCAGTTGACCGTGTATTTGCGTTTGAAGGATGTGCCGTTGCCCGGCATTTACGGCCCGACCGCCGACGAAGATATGTAGTATCGGTCACGCGTCAGAGAAAAAGCGAACAGGCCACCGGAAACAACTCCGGTGGCCTGTTTTGTTTCATTCAGAAGCAAGATAAGATCTTCTACACGAGGCCTTCTGATGTGGCGGCTCTGTCATCGAGTTGCGGAGCCGTCCAAGCGTAAGGCGCAAATTGTTGTTTCTCTCCCGTCAAGAATCACGTAGACAGCAAATCATCATGTAGCCTAGACTTGAGAGACCGGTCGTGGGACACGGGTTCCTGTTGTACCGACCCGTTTCATTTCTCCCACCATACCTGCCGAATCTCGTCAGCAAGGGAAGTGTATCGTCGCCCACTTGAGCGGAGGCAAGCATGTTTAGCGCTTTAGGCGGGAGTTCACCTTCCAAGAAATTGCTCTTCGGCCTCGCTCTTGCCTTGGTCGTTTGTACGTCTGTCGTGGATATTGCCCTCGCTCAGATCGAAATCGAAACGTCCTCATTGAGTTATAGTTCCGACTGCATTCTCCACAGTGGGTCGGGGCTTCGCAATGTGTACGTTCGACTTGCCTTCAATAGTGGCTCGTCGGCCGCACGATTCCGTATGGAGCTCGGCCCGGGCGTTACGATGACGTACGTGTCTGAATCAAGCCCATACTCATCCCTTGGCTACGCACTGGCCGGGATTTCGATCTGTTTTGACGCTTGTTTGACGGGTGATCCCTTGATCGATACCGTGACCTTCATGTCGTACGGAACGGATACGCCTTATAGCGAAGTGCGTATCGTGCCGCATCCGAGCGCTCAGACAGTTGAGGTCGAGAAGTGCGATGGATCGACAGTGGCGGCGTACGGGGGTCGTCTGGAGATTATTTCTCCGGGAATTCCGCCCTTGAACTGCCCAACTCCTCGTCTCTTCCCAGGGACACCGTTGCCGTTTGACTGTGCGCCACCGGTCTCGGTCGAAAACACGACCTGGGGGCTCATCAAAGCGTTATACCGCAATTAGGAAGCTCCGCCGACAGCAAGCGAACAGGCCACTGATCTCAGCATCAGTGGCCTGTTTTGTCAGGTGCGCCCCATACTTGGGCCGCGAGGATGGCTCGTGTGAAGGAGGAGAAACACGTCGCTCATCCCCGCGGCCGATTTCGCCGCCCGTCCGGCGGCGTGAGGTCAGAACTGCTCGGATTCCGTCGAGCCGGTCATGCCCAGGGTCGACGAGAGTCCGCTGCTCGCGATTTCGTTGATCAAGTCGAAGTACCCCGTGCCCGCGAACTCCTGGTGCTTGATCGCCTCGTAACCTTCCTTTTCCGCCGCGAACTCCGCCTGCTGCAGCTCCGAGTACGCGCCCATGCCGCGGTCGCGGTAGCCGCTCGCCAGCTGGAACATC
>DATEHD010000375.1:0-7617 GCA_035279765.1 Candidatus Krumholzibacteriia bacterium
CTTATTGGATAACGGCCCTTCGCCCGCAGGGCGCGGGCGCAATTGCGCGCAGGGCCATGGGATTATACGCTGTACCGGCCACAGGTTCCAAGACTTTGCCCCTCCCGGGGGCGGTTGCAGCCGGCCCTTGCGCAATGTACGATTGGCGAGCGGCCCCTGCCCGCGTAAACCATATTCACCACATGCGAAAGCCATTTTCATTTCGCCCCGAGGATCCTCGCTCCACCGGGCTGTTTTCCCTGGAGGAGCAGGAACGATACGGGCGCCATTTCACCCTCCCGGAGGTCGGCTTCGAGGGCCAGGCCCGGCTCAAGCAGGCCCGGGTGCTCCTCGTGGGCGCGGGCGGGCTGGGTGCGCCGGTGGCCCTGTACCTGGCGGCGGCCGGCGTGGGGCGCCTCGCCATCGTGGATGGCGACCGCGTCGACGTCACCAACCTGCAGCGCCAGGTGGTCTTCACCGTCGAGGATGTGGGGCGGCTCAAAGCCGAAGCCGCCTGCGAGCGGCTGCGCGCACTCAACCCGAACGTCCATCTCGTGTCGTATCCGGTTCGTCTCACGCATTCCAACGCGCCATCGATGATTCGTGAATACGACATCGTCGTCGACGGTTCGGACAATTTCGCGACGCGTTACCTGGTCAACGACACCTGCACGGTGCTCGGCATTCCGCATGTACACGGCAGCGTGTTGCGCTTCGAGGGACAGGTGAGTCTCTTCGGCGCGGACGACGGACCGTGTTATCGTTGCCTCTTTCCCGAGCCGCCCGGACCCGGTACCGTCCCGGATTGTGCCGAAGCCGGTGTGCTCGGTGTCCTGCCCGGACTCGTCGGTGCGGTGCAGGCCGCGGAAACCATCAAGTGGATATTGCAGGCCGGCACATCGCTCTCCGGCCGGCTTCTGCGCATCGACGCCCTGACCATGCGCTTTTCCGAGGTGGCGATGGCGCGTGATCCGGCGTGTCCCGTCTGTGGCAGTGCACGAAACGTTCCCGCGCCGGACCGCAGCGCCCGCCCGGCCCCGCGACCCAAGGAGGAAGCTCGAGTGTCCCTTCCCGAAATGAATGTCAAAGAATTGAAACGCCGCCTCGATGCAGGCGACAACCTCGTCCTCGTCGATGTGCGCGAGCCGCACGAGCACAGCGCCGGCAATATCGGCGGCACCCTGATCCCGATGGGCGAGATTCCCGCGCGCATGGACGAGCTCGACGCGAACGCCGAGATCGTCGTGTACTGCCGGACCGGCAACCGCTCCGCGCGCGTCGTCGAGTTCCTGCAGGATTCCGGTTTCGAGCACGTGTGGAATCTCACCGGCGGGATTCGCGCCTGGTCCAACGAGATCGATTCGTCGGTCGGAAAATTCTAGCGGACGGGGTCGGACGCGGCACTGTCGGCGAGGAAACACAGCCGCTTGTCCATGTCCACCTGCGACTCGTGGAGCGCGCGCATGATGCGGCGCGAATAACGCCCCTGCGGGTCGCGTTCGGCGAGATCGATCAGCTCGCGTCCCACGCCGGCCGCTTCGCTGTGGAGCATCTCCACCACCGGGCGGTGCAGGAGCCGCGGATCTCCGTTCTGCCGCGTCACCACGCCGATCTCTCCCGTCTCCAATTCCACGATGGTTCCCACCGGGTAGAGGCCCATCGCCTGCACGAACACTTTCGGAATGAACGGATCAAAGATGTTGCCGGCGTTGGCGACGATGAACTGCAGCGCCTGATCGGGCGTGATCGGCTCTTTCTGATAGATGCGGTACGCGGTCATGGCGTCGTAGTAGTCCGCAACGGTGACGATGCGGCTGAACAGGCGCAGCTTCCAACCGCCGGGCCGCTGCGGATAACCGTTGCCGTTGAACTGCGCGTGGTGCTGCGCGGCGACAAAGAGCGAGTCGGTGGCTTCGCGCAATGCATTGACGCGTGAGAGCTCCTTCACACCGAAGAAGGTGTGGTACTTCATCAGCTCCCACTCACGGTCGGAGAGCTTGCCGTTGGAGTTGAGCACGGTGGCCGGAATGTACGTCTTGCCGATATCGTGCATCAGCGCGGCGAGCCCGAGCCGCGCCACATCCGCCTTCTCGAGACGCATGCGGTCGCCGATAAGCATCGAGTAGATGCAGACGTTCACCGAGTGCGCGAAGGTATAGGCGTCGAAGCTCTTGATGCTGGCCAGGCCGACGAGCATGGATTCATCCATCTTGATGATGTCGACCATCTGCTGCGTGAGGCGCTTGGCCTTGCGGATCTGCAGCACCTGCTTCTCTTCCGCCGTGCGCAGCACGTTGCCCATGAGTGCCACGGTCCGGAAATAAACCCGGTTGCTCTCCTCGCGCACGTCGGTCACGTGGCGTTTGACCTCGGTGAGGCGTGTCTCGCGCTCGACGTGGCGCGCGAGCGTGAAGGACGTGACGCCCGCCGCCGTGAGGCGCCGCTCGATTTCGGCCGGCGCTTCCTCGCCCTCGCTCACAAGGAAGAACGTGGTCAGGAACGTCGCGGCGCTGTGCTCGTCCGCCCCCGAGGTGATCTCGATGGTTTCCACCTCGCGCTTCTTCATTTCTTCCGCCCAGAATTCGAACGGCGCGTGGTGCTGCGGATCGGACGCAATGCGATGTTCATTGAGGAGCAGGAACTCGTTGGACAGGCGCAGCAGCACGCGGCCTTCGCGGTCGAAGATGCGGTGCAGCGTCTGCATGACGTCGGCGAGCGCGCGCTGCGCCCCGCGATTGGTGGCGCTGTAGAGGCGCAGTGCCTTGCTCGCCGCGAACATGCGGATCACGAGCTCTTCACCGCACTGCTCCAGGAACTCGCGTTCTTCGGGCGTGCGGCCGTCGTCGTTCGCCATCATCACGGGCTCGGCGGTCGCTGTGTGCAGGCGTTCGTCGCTCATGGCGTCACCACGTATGTCGGCCCGGCGGAGGGCGAGCCCGCCATGGCCGAGGAAAGGGATTGATGGGCGCGCTGCGCACGCTGTTTCACCGCGTCGGCCGGGTCTTCGCACAGGCGCGCGAGCAGTTCGAGCGCGGCGCTGTCGTGGATCTGCTCCAGCGCGCGGATGGCGAGGAGCTTCGCGTCGGGACCCTTCGCGATGGGGAGCAGGCGGCGCTTCTCCACCATGGCACGCAGCTGCACCACGGTTCCCGCGTCACCCACATGGCCGAGGGTGCGGAAGATGGCTTCCTGTTCGTCGTTCGCGCGCTCGGACAGGTCCTTGGCAAACGCCATTTCGGTAAGACGCTCGCGCACACGCGGCTCGCGGCGCTCGCACAGTGCATCCAGCACCCGGACGCGCACGCGGCGGTCCAGGTCACCGAGCGAGGCGAGGAGCAGATTGGTGGTATCTGCGTCATCGTGCGACGAAATCCATCCCAGCATTTCGAGCTTCACGCGCGCATCCGGATAGAAGACAAGCTCGCGCAGGCGTGGTGAGAGCGCGGCCAGCTTGAGGGTGCGCGCGAGGTACACGGCATCGACAGCCAGGTCGGCCTGGTCCACGTCGAGCCTGTCGATGATGGCCGCGGCGGTTTCCGGCGCGATGGCGATGATGGTGTCGCAGATGCGGCGATGGAGCATGGGCGAACCGCCGCGGTGCAGAGCACGCACCAGGGCATCCACGGCGGGAGCGCCGACTGCGACGGCGTAGGCCAGCACCGCGCCGGCGTGGCCTTCGCCGGCGGCAAGCACCTCCAGCAGCGCCTCCATCAATTCCTTGTTGGACGCGCGCGCCAGCATCTTCTCGCCGAAGCGGCGCACATTGTCGGGAAGATCGGTTCGCGCCTGGAACTGCTGCACGCAGCGAATCAAGCGCTCGAGTGTCGCCGGGCGCCGCTCGCTCACCGCGTACTCGAGCAGGCGCTCGAGCACGGACGAGACGTCGCGCACGCCGGCCGGATTGTCGGGCATGAGCTCGAAGACGTAGAACGCTTCGAAGAACGCGGCGATGCCATCGTCGCTGCGCTCGAGCTCCACTTCGCTGCGATAGATCTCGAGCTCGTTCTCCGGGATGCTGAAGACCGAGCGCAGCATGCGCTGGTACGCGAGCTCCGCTTCGTCGTCCACGGCCTGCGGCTGATGACGGCGCAGCACTTCGCGCAACATGGTGTCGATCGACACCAGCGAATCCGAACGATGGACGATGACGCGGCCCTTGTCGTTCAGGCTGGGGATCAGCTCGTCGTGGTCGGCCGTCTCCTCGAGCCCGCGCTCGCCGGTAAGGCTCTCCTTGCGCTGCGGCTCCAGGTAGTCGTCGAGCACGCGGTAGGAGATGTGCTGAAAATCGGCGTTCCAGAAACGCGTGACGACGTCGTCTTCGTTGTTCGCGGAGTGAAGCTCGTCGGCGAGAATGCGCACCAGCCGCTCCATCTCCTCGCCGATGGCGGGCGGCGTGATGGTGAGCTCACCGATACCGTCTTTGAAGAGAATGAAGGCGAGGCTTTCGTCGCGACGCAGGTTCTCGTAGATGACGTCGTCGTGCCAGTGGATGGCGAACTGCTCGATGGTCAGCTGCAGCTCGTCTTCGATCGCGAAGAACTCGCGCAGGGACGTGGCCAGCTCCTCGCGGAACTGCTCCAGGCGCGGATTGTTGTCCGCGTAGATCTTGCGGCCGCTCACCAGCTTGGTGAGTGCCTTGAGGACGCGTTCGGCGGCCTGCGCGCCCGGAGTGGAATTTGGTATTTCGGCCACGGCGTGGCGTTCCTATCTTGTCGAGCGTCCGGTAATAAAAAAAGGGGTCCCGAAACGGCAGCAACCCGCGTGCCACGGAACGAGTTGACCTCTATGCTGGCCCAAGCGGTCCGGTTTGTGCATAATGCGGCGGAATTCCGGCGCCCGGAGCCTCCAGTCACAACATGAAACGTGCATTATTTCTGACACTTACCGCGGTTCTGGCGTGCGCCGCCATCTTCGCGGGCTTCTACAGCGCGGCGGGCGGGAAGCCCACCATGGTCGCAACTCGCGACTTGAGCGATGCGGAAGTGCGACGCTCCATGGACCTGGTATTCCGCGCCCAGGTACGGGATCTCCTGTCCTGGACGGATTCCCTCTCGACCGAGTGCAGCGGCGAGCCGATGTACCACATCCTGCGTGCCCGCCTCATCCGCGAGCTCATCCCCGTCGACGATGAAAACGACACCGACCTGAAGGTACAGTGCGAGCCGCTCTACACCGAGCTGCGCACGGCCATCGCCGAGTGTGACGAGCGTATCGACGCGGGCAATACGGACGACAAGTTGCGCCTGGACCGCGGCTGGGCGTGGATGCTCATGTCGCACGTGCACACCTACGAAAATGCCTTCTGGTCCGCGGGACGCGAAGCCAAGAAGGGCAAGGACGACCTCGAGTGGTATCTCAAGCGCCACCCCGACGATCCGGTCGCGTCGAGCCTGATGGGTGCGTTCCTCTATTTTGCGGATACGCTGCCGTCGGCGTACAAATTTGTGTCGAAGCTTTTGTTCCTTCCCTCGGGCGATCGCGACCGCGGCCTTGCCATGATGGAAGCCGCGCGCCACATGGACAATCCCATCGGCACCGACAACCTGCTCATTCTGAATTCGGTGTATCTCGGTTTTGAAGGGCGCTACGAAGAGGGCCTGGCTGGATTCCGCGAGCTGGAGGCGCAATATCCGCTGCATGCGACGTTCGTTCGCCCCGACGCCATCATGGCGCCGCTATTGCCGCGGCTCTCCCAGGAGCAGAGCGACAGCCTCGATGCGCGCGCCGCCATGGTCTCGGCGCTGAACTCCCATCGCGTCGACAGCCCGACGTGTACGCTGATCTGGCTCGAGCGCGCGTGCGCGGATCGCTACTACAATCCGTCACGCTCCATGGAGCGCTTGGAAAAGATTCTGCAGGACAATCCGAAGCATCCCGACTGGACGGTGGGTTACGCGGCCTACCAGCTCGGGCTCCTGCGCGCCGCAGAGGGGAATCCCACGGCGGCGAAAACGGCACTCGAGCTCGCCATTCGGGATGACCGCGTGAAGTACCTGCGCGACGACGCCAAAAAGGCGCTCGAGGGGCTCAAGGATTATCCGAAAGGCACCGGCCTGGGCCCGTCGGACCTGTCGGCGATTTACGGCAATGACGAAGCCGCACGCCACACGGCTTGTGAAGCGCTGGCAGCCAAACCGAATCCAACCATCGCGGATCAGTTCTATCTCGGCGAAGCGTGGCTGATGTCCGGTGAGCTCGACAAGGCATTCGCCGCCTACACGGGCGTCATCAATCCGCCGGCGCCGGCGTGGGACCAGCAGTACCAGATGGTGGCGTGCACACGCGCCGGTGAGATTCTCGCGGCGCGCGGAGACTTCGAGTCGGCCGCCAAGCACTACGAGCGCGCCGGCTCGTTCTGGCACAAGGAATTCCTCTACGATTGGGTGTTGGAAGCGCGCCAGCACTACTTCGAGCGCGTGGCCGACGGCAAAGAGACCGTGAAGCCCAGCCTCCTCAGCGCATCAATGCAGTAGGCGTTGGCACGCGCGGCGCGGACCGCTCTCATCACATACTTCCATTACGCGTGATGTCGAATCATCGACACTGGCAGGATATTCACCGCCAACGTTGATGGTGGATTTCGCGCAGGTCCGCTACGGACTTGAATCCGACGTCATTACGGTCCGGTTCGAAAACGCGTACACAGTACCGATTCTCGCCGTCGTGAACCCCGTCGACGTCGCGCAGAAGAAGTAGCTCGTGCTTTGATCGGGCACCTGCTGGTTCCAGTCTGATCGCTGCGCATCCTTCACCGCGTACACATCACGCGTCACCGCATGGTCCGGGTAGACCGTGACAACCGCGAGCGAGTCGAACACTTCACACGACACGAGATCGAGCGAGAAGCTGCCGTCGGGCGCGGTTTGGTCCGACGGATGCCCGGGCTTCTCACCCTGATTGCACGTGCACCCGTTGAGGTCGTCGAGGACAAGCATGCTGCCCTGGCACCGGGTGGCAAAGGCCACCTTGGCCCCGGCGATAGGAAAACCGTGAGATGTGAGCAGTTTACCGTCGAGGCGGAACGAGTTGAGCGGAGGTGGGGCCGGCGTGCTGGAGGTGACCGCAAGCGGCACCAACACGAGAAGTAGGCATATCCACGGGACAAAACGCCTCATGATCAATCGCTAACAATTGTAACACGGGCGAGGGGGGGCGTGAGTCAATGCCGGCGAGTTTCAGAACAGGCTTGATTCAGCAAGCGAATCAGGAACCACGACGGAAAGAGAATCAACGGGATCATAATCGTACTCAGTCGGGAATGTCGTGAATGTAGTCTGGTCGCAGAGAAAACCGTCCTCCTTCTGATGGAACGTAGTCTCAATGGGACTGTAGGAAAGCGCCCGTCGTGACAGGATTGATCCAATTACCGTTGTATCCGGAAGCACCACGCCAACAGCCAATGACTCAGGCGCCGACTCACACAGGAACATGCGAAGACGGAAGTATCCTCCGTAGTCAGACAATGTGACAAAACGTCGATCCTCGTAACCCCAGTTCCCGAGGCATTGCGTCTGAAGCACCACCCATCGCGAGTCAAATCGATTGTATTCCATCGCGACCACGGGGTAATTCGCGAGCCCGTGTCCCTCTTCGTCAACCACATTGCCCTGCAAGCTGAATCGGTAGTTCGGAAGAATC
>DATEHD010000376.1:0-4929 GCA_035279765.1 Candidatus Krumholzibacteriia bacterium
GTGAAAGTTGTGCTCTCCACGGTGACGAGCAACCTGCGCGACCTGCCGCCTTTCGACAGCGCGCACCGCGACGGGATCGACGACATCCAGCGCCAGCACATCGATGAGGCGGTACGCACCGGCGGCGTCAACGATCTGCACGAAGCGCTGGAGCTGGATTCAACCTATGCGGTAGCCCACTACGCGCTGGCGCAGGCACTGGAGAGCGACAGCACGCAGGCGCTCGCAGCCCGTCGCGAGTTCATCGCGGCCCGCGATCACGACGTGGTGCATTTCCGGGCGTGCACCGTTTTCAACGACATCATTCGCCAGGAAGCGGGCACGCATCACGTGCCGCTGGTGGACATGGATGCGGATTTCGCCCGCGCCAGCGCGCGCGGAGTCCCGGGCATCAATCTGTTCCTCGAGCATCTGCATCCGAATCTGCACGGCGCCATCTTGATGGCCCGCGTGTTTCGTGAAGCGATGCAGCAGGCGGGCATTCTGAAGGCAGCGGCGAGCGATTCGTCACGAACGTACGAAGAGATGATTCATGCGGCGTGCATTACGCCGCTCGACCTCGAGCTCGCGAGGCAGCGCATCGACGCCATGACGGGGCAGTGGCCGTTCCAGCGCAACTACGCCGCGCTCAACACCGAGTTCCCGCAGCAACCCAACCCGACCATCGCTGGTCTTGCGACGGCGGTGCTTCACAAGCAGATGGGCCTCGACCAGGCGCACGAGCAGCTGGGCAGTGAGCTCATGAAGCGCAATCAGCTCGAGCCCGCACTCGAAGAGTATCGCGCGCTCGCCAAGATCTATCCGGTGTCACCGGTCGGCCACATTAATATCGCCGACATTCTGCTGCGCATGCACAAGCCCGCCGCAGCGATTCCGTATTATCAAACCGGCCTTGCGCTGGACCCCAAAGCAGTCGAGCCGCGCTGGCGGCTCGCGTTCGCGTTGCACGCGGTGGGAGACAACGAGGCGGCGCTCGCCGAGTGCAAGAAAGTGCTCGCACTCCAGCCGGACCACGACCCGACCAAGAAGCTGATGCAGAGGATCAAGAGCGGGCAGTGATTGTCGCGGCCGCGAGACGGTAAGAAATCATCCACCCCCGCGAAACTGACATCCTTCACCGTGGTATAATAAAACGCAATGAAGTTGCCCGGACTGATTACATGCGCGCTCATCGGCGCTGCTTTTGTTTATGGCCCGCCCGCGCATAGCGCTCCGGCGCAAGGCAGCGGCGCCAACACGCCTCCCAACATAATTCTCATTCTCGGCGACAACATCGGCTACGGCGAGCTGTCGTGCTACGACAACAGTCGCATGGTGACTACGCCGCGCCTCGACAAGCTCGCTTCGCAGGGCCTGCGACTGACCAACTTCAACATGGAAACGTGGTGCGCGCCGTCGCGCGCCGCACTCCTCACCGGGCGCTTCGGCATTCGCACGGGCACGAGCCAGATGCCCGACAGCGTTTCCGGCATCACGCCGTGGGAAATCACGTTGCCGGAAGTGCTCTCATCGCGCGGGTACAAGTCCGCAATTTTCGGCAAGTGGCACCTGGGCGATCACGCCGGCCGCTATCCCACCGACCAGGGCTTCGATGAATTCTGGGGGATTGCGAAGAGCTGGGACGGCGGGCTCATCACACAAACGCCGGGTTTCATTCCCAAAGCGTCCACCATGGCGTTCATTCTGAGCGGCGTGAAGGGAAAGAAACTCGAAGAGGGCGAAATCTTCGACACGGACACCGGCCAGTTCATGGACCGCATGATCGCGGACAAGTCGATCGATTTCATCCAGCGCATGTCGAAGGCGAAGACGCCGTTTTTCCTGTATGCCGCTGTTGCGGCGGTGCACCTGCCGATCTATGTCGATCCGGATTTTGTCGGGAAATCAGGAGCCGGTCCCATCGGCGATGCCATGATGGCGATCGATTTCCATGTGGGTCGCATACTCGACGCCATCGATGCCGCCGGCATCGCCGACAACACCATCGTGATCTTCACCAGCGACGACGGTCCGGAATACCAGGATCCATATCGCGGCACCGCCGGCCCGTGGAGCGGAAACTACAACACCGCGATGGAAGGTTCTCTGCGCGTGCCGTTCATCATGCGCTGGCCGGCGCGCGTGGCGGCGGGAAGAACGAGCAACGAGATCGTGCACGTCACGGACATGTTCACCACGCTTGCGAACATCGCGGGTGCCAAGACACCAGGCGATCGCCTCATCGATGGCATCAATCAAACCGATTTTCTCACCGGCAAGAAAACAACATCCAACCGCGACGCGTTCCCGGTGTATCTCTTCGGCCAGCTCGCCGCGGTAAAATACAAGGACTGGAAGCTGCACCTGTTCTGGAAACCGCGTCCCGACGCCGCGCTCGAGAACCGGCGCAAGCTTTTCAATCTGCGCAACGATCCCAAGGAAGAGTACGACGTGTTCTGGCAGCAGCAGGACATCGAGAAAATCTTGGACACCTTCATGGCCGACTTTGCCAACACGTTGCGCGCCGAGCCACCGGTGCCGCCCGGCGCGCCGGACACGTATCGCCCGGCGAAGAAGAAATGAGCTGCGCAGCGAAGCTGCGCAACGCGGCAAGAATTGCCGCGCATATTGGGTATTTTGGGGAATTGCCACCCACATGAGGGAGCTTTCACCCAGCCCTGGCACCGGTCCGGGAGACGTTACGGAAAGCGGGGGAACGACTTAGCCCCCATACGCAGCGCCGGGAGCGTGGAGCGTTTTATGCAGAACACACGGCGTTCCCTCTTGAACACCCTATGTTTTCCAACCTGACGACGCGGCGCATTGTCGCCATCCTCTCCCTTTTGACGGCCGGGATCGTGGTGGTCCACGTCACCACCCTGGTGTTCATGTGGGGCTTCGGCCACGACAACCTCTACGGATTGACCGCGCTCTTCGACGTCGACGGCGAAGACAACATTCCCGCCTTTTTCTCCTTCTCCATCATGATGTATGCGGTGGCCCTCATCGGGTTCATCGCGCTGCATCACCGCTCGAGTGAACGTCCGCGCACCGCATACTGGGTCGGCCTCGCGACTGTCTTCACGTTTCTCGCCATCGACGAAGGCTTCGAAGTTCACGAACGCATCGCGATCACGGCAGCAGGCTGGATTGGCGCGCACGAGCTCTCCGTGTATGCGTGGCTGGTTCCATACGGGATCGGCGGTATCGCGTTTCTTCTGATTTACACCCGCTTCCTCCGCCAGCTCCCGCGCCCCGACGCGCTGCGCATTCTGCGCGCCGGCATGGTCTACGTGGCGGGCGCGGGCGTCGCTGAATGCATCGGTGCGCTCCTGGTGCACATCTATCACACCGAGCACGTGCTTGGTTACGACATCGAAACCGCCTGCGAAGAAAGCCTCGAGATGGTGGGCGTGATCCTCTTCATCTACGCGCTCCTCAAGTACATCGACGTGCACGTGACCGCATCCAATGCGGTCAGCGATGAAGCCGCCAAAAAAAAGCGCCCCGGCACCGAAGTACCGGGACGCGATGACTCCGCCTGGAGTCGCGGACACAAGTCTACTTCAGCATAACGATGCGTGCGCGGTGTTACCGCTTCGCGACGTAACCGCGACGCAGGAACTCCGACACCAGCTCGTTGCACACGTCTTTGCCCAACTTCTCCGTGTCGTGCGGCTTGAGAGGCGGCGTGCTGCCCGTCCACAGCATCGTACCGCCACCCGCTGCATTCGCGAGATCAATCTGGTAGCGCTCTTCCTTCTCGTCGTCCTTCTTCACAATGGGCGCGCCGTTGGCCTGCACCCAGTGTGTGTGATACCAGCCGCGCCAGTACTCACCCGCTCCCGAGGGGGCGCGCTTCGAATAGTCGTTATCCATGTTTTCTTTGTACGCGCCGGGCAGCTTGTTTACCACGACGACGCCATCATACTTGTCCCGGTGCGCCACCACGACCACCTGCTGCGAATCCGGCAGCGAGGTCGGAAACATCGTGTACTCGGGTCGCGCCATGACACCGTTGGCCTGGAACTCGGCGACGATGGCGTCCTCCCACATCTGGCGCAGCTCGCTGTCGCGTTCGAGCGACACCACCATAATATTGGTGAGCGCGGCCGGCTTGTCTTCCGAACGCCAGAGATTGGTGAGATTCGTCTTTGCGCAACTCGAGAGCGCGGCGGCGAAGAGTGCAGCAATGAACAACAGTTTAGACACACGCATTGAGCGACCTCCTAGAGTAAACGCGCAACATCCCGATATTCCGGAATCTCTGCCTGCCATCCCAGGTGACGTTCCAAATGTTTGCGAAACCCATCCGCAGCGGCCGGTTCGCCGTGCGTTAGAAATACACGCTTCGGCTTGAGCTTGATCGACTGCAGCCACGCGATCAGCTCCATGTAGTCCGCGTGGGCCGACATCGAATCCAGCTCCACCACTTCCGCGCGCACCGGCACGTATTCACCGAAAATCTTGAGGTCGGGCACGTGATGTTGCAGTGCTTCGCCGCGTGTGCCCGGCGCCTGGAACCCTGCCAGCAGCACCGTGTTCTTCGGGTCCGGCAGGAGCGTGCGCAGATGATGCACCACACGGCCGCCCGTTGCCATACCCGATCCCGCGAGTATAACCGCCGGCCCGTCGTTGGTGTTGAGCGCGCGCGAGGCCTCTTCGCTGCGGATGAATTCCGCCACCGCGAACATCTCGCGGCATGCCTTCTGGTCCAGACGGTGCTCGCCCGCGTGTTTGGCGTAGATCTCGGTGGCATCGATGCCCATGGGGCTGTTGAGATAGACCGGAACGTCCGGAATGGCGTTGGCCTTGCGCAGCTCCGAGATCAGGTGGAGGAGCGCCTGCGTGCGGCCCACCGCAAAGGCCGGAATCACCAGCGTGCCGCCGCGCGCCACCGTGCGCTTGATCACCGCGGCGATCACGTCCCTGGGATCTTCCTGCGGATGC
>DATEHD010000377.1:0-6400 GCA_035279765.1 Candidatus Krumholzibacteriia bacterium
CACGGCGAACGCTGTCAATGCACCGTCGTATCGGCATTATTACGGAGATGTAACCGGATATCTCAAACCGGTGAGGTTCTGCGGTGCAGCCCAAGCACATAGAACACTGTGAGCGCGCACACATACACGATGCCAAGCGACCACAGCACATCGCTCAGAAAGTGCGCGCCCTGGGCCATGCGCGCATACCCCATCAACGAGCCGTATGTCAGCCCCACACCAAACACGGCCGCTGCTTTCCACGGTGAACGACGTCGCAGCAGGAAATACGGTGTAAGCATGTAGAAGGCCGCGGCCGCGTGGCCGGATGCAAACGAGTGCCCGTAATCCGGGGGGCTCATGACGAGCGGAGGCACGTAGTCGCGCGCGCCTCCCATCTCCACCATGTCGCGCGGGCGCGGACGCCCCCAGTGATCCTTGAACACATTGTTGGTAATGAGGCCGGGTCCGATTGCCATCGCGAGCACCAGGAAGAGTGCCCCCCGGCGCAACGCGCGCAGGCGCGGACCAATGAACGATCCGATGACCACGCCCAGCGCGGAAATCGCCACCGCGAGCGGCGGAATGGTTCCGAAATACTTGAACCAGTGCCAGACCGGTTTCGCACCGGTGGGAAAGCCCACGCCCGGCACGTAGAAGTGCCGCGCGATGTGCATGTCGATGTCGGTGCGAAAGAACGGAATGGTGAGGACGGCGAGGAGGACAACCGGGATCGTCCAATCCAGAAGCGCGCTGCGTGTGCTGCGCGACATCAGATTCTCGCCTGGTACGTGTACAGCTCGTAGTAGCGACCCTGGGATGCGATGAGCTCGTCGTGCGTGCCGCGCTCGACAATACGGCCGCCCTCGAGCACGAGAATGCGGTTGGCGCGGCGGATCGTGCTCAGGCGGTGTGCGATGACGAGGGTGGTGCGGCCTTCCATGAGCTCGTAGAGGCTCTTCTGGATGAGCGCTTCGCTCTCCGTGTCGAGACTCGATGTGGCTTCGTCGAGAATGAGCACACGCGGATTGGCCAGGATGGCGCGAGCGAGCGAAACGCGCTGGCGCTGGCCGCCCGAGAGCTTGACGCCGCGCTCGCCGATCAGTGTATCCAGCCCCTTGTCGAACCGGTCGGTGAATTCCGTGACGTACGCCGCGCGCGCGGCGCTCAGCACCTCGTCTTCGCGCGCGCCGGGCCGCGCAAACAGGATGTTGTCGCGAATGGTTCCCTCGAAGAGGAACTCATCCTGCAGCACCACGCCCAGGTGCTGGCGGTAGCTCTCCAGCTTCACGGTGGCGAGGTCGTGGCCGTCGACCCGCACCACGCCACGCGTGGGAATCCGGAAGGACGCGGCCAGCCCCGCAATCGTGGACTTCCCCGACCCCGAGCTCCCCACCAGGGCGGTGACCGTACCGGCCGCGGCCTCGAAGCTCACATCGGTGAGAACTTCCTTCTCGGAGTACGCAAACGACACCTTGTCGAACGAGATATCGCCACGAAGTTTATCCAGCTCAACGGTGCGCCCCGTCTCCTCCCCTTCGGCGGGCAGGCGCAGAATTTCTTCCATGCGGTCGAGACCCGCGAAGGCTTCGGTGAGCTGCGTGCCGATGTTGCTCATCTGCACGATGGGCGCCACCAGAAATGCGAGGTAGAGCGTGAACGACACGAACTCGCCGATCGTCATCTTGCCGCCGATGATCATGTGGCCGCCGAACCCCATGATGAGCACGCTGCCCACTCCCATCAGCAGTGTGGCGAGGCTCGTCACCAGGCTGGTGGCAAACAGCGAATCGCGCACGTTCTGGAAGATGCGATCGGTTCCCTCCGCGAATACTTTGTATTCCTGCTCCTCGGCGTGGAAGCCCTTGATGACGCGAATGCCGCCCAGGGTCTCCGTGAGCCGGCCCGTCACGTCGGCATTGATCTGGCCGCGCTTCCTAAAAATGGGACGGATATGCGCGAACGCCTTCATCGAAATGAAGCCGAACACGATCATCGGCACGACGGCGTAAACAGTCATGAGCGCGTTCATGCGAATCAGGAGCACCAGCGCCACGCTCGCCGTGATGATGCCACCGATCAACTGCACCAGCCCCGTGCCCACCAGGTTTCGCACGCCTTCCACGTCGTTCATGATGCGCGACACCAGGGCACCCGTCTTGGTGCTGTCGAAGTACGAAATGGGAAGGCGGATGATGTGTTTCTGAATGTCCGCGCGCAGGATGGAAATCAGCCGCTGCGCCTCGATGCTCATGAGGCGTGTCAGCAGAAAGCCCGTCGCCGCCTGCACCAGGATGGCCGCAAATACAACCCCGACCAGCTTGCGCAGCATGGCGATGTCGTGTTTCGCGATGACGTTGTCGATGAGATACTTGGTGGAAGCGGGCAGCACCAGCCCGCACAGCCGGTTGACGCCCACCAGCAGAAGGCCGATCAGGATGAGCTTCCGCCGCGGCCAGATGATGGTCCAGAAGGCGCGCCGGACGCTGGCAAGCGAGACCTGTTTCTTTTTTTCGGGAGACGACACGGGGAGAGAATCTAGCACCGCTCGCACGCCCCGCGCAAACGCGTTGCCAGATGGCAGAAAAATTACCGCCGAGAGTCGGGGCTATTCGTAACGCAACGCGTCGATGGGATTGAGGCGCGAGGCGCGTATCGCAGGCAGCATCCCGAACCCGATGCCTACCGCCGAGCAGAAGATGAGGCCGATCACGGCCCACTGCGCCGGCACATGCGCGGCAAAGTGCGTGAAGATGGTCACCACGTTCCCCAGCCCGAAGCCCACCAGGATCCCGATCACGCCGCCGATGTTGCACAGGATCACGGCCTCGAG
The DNA here is from genome assembly GCA_035279765.1 of Candidatus Krumholzibacteriia bacterium. GTDB lineage: Bacteria > Krumholzibacteriota > Krumholzibacteriia > WVZY01 > JAKEHA01 > JAKEHA01. The sequence continues at coordinate 2,813 of DATEHD010000377.1, forward strand.
CAGGAACTGCAGGAGGATGTGGGTCGGGTTGGCGCCGAGCGACTTGCGAATGCCAATCTCCTTGGTGCGCTCGGTCACCGACACCAGCATGATGTTCATGATGCCGATGCCCGCCACGACCAGGGCGATGGTCCCGATCACGAACGCCGCCAGCTTGATCTTGGCGGTGAGCTTGCGGAACTGCGTGATGAGGCTCTCGCTCGAGAAGAAGTCGAAGTTGTTGTCCTGGCCGGCGCGCAGGCCGCGTTCGTGGCGCATGACCTGGGTGGTCTCATCCATGGCTTCCTGCACCAGCTGCGGCGTCTTGGCGTGCACAGTGATGTTCACCGAGCGCCGGAAGCCGTCCCTCGTCATCATGCCGTAGATGTTCTGGAACGTGGAGATTGGGATCAGGCAGTAGTTGTCATAGCCTGAGCCGAAGGCGGACTTCTTCTGGTCGAAGACGCCGATCACTTCGTACTTGTGGCCGTCGAGGCGCATCATCTTCCCGATCGGATCGGTGAACGGGAACAGCTTCTTGGCGATGTCGTACCCGATGATGACCACCTGGCGGCCCGCTTTGATGTCGATGGGCGAAAGATTACGGCCCGTCGAAATGTACTGCGTGTTGTTGTCCGAATATTCCGGCGTGCCGCCGCAGATCGAGAGGTTGGGATTGGTGGAGACGCCGTTGTATTCGGCCTTGTAACCGAAATCCCACAGCTCGCACCCGACAATGTCGACCGAGGGCACCTGCTCGCGGATCGCGTTGGCATTCTCGATGGTGAGCGGCGGGCGCTTCATCGCCTTGCGACGATCACGGTCGCTCGCAAAACCGGCTGGAAACTTCTGCACCTGAAACACCTGGGTCCCGAGAATGCTCATTTCCTTTTCCATGGCCGCCTGCATCACCGAGATGGCAGTCATGACCGCAATAATCGAAGCGATGCCCGCGACGATGCCGAGCAGCGTGAGACTCGAGCGCAGCTTGTTGCCGACAATGGCACGCGTCGACATGGCGAAGATATCGCTGGAAACGCCGAGGCCTCTACTCATAGCGCAGTGCCTCCACAGGATTGAGCCGCGCGCCACGCATCGCGGGCATGAAGCCCGCAATCACGCCCGTGCCCGCCGCCACCGCCAGCGCGAGGAGCGTGATGGGCAGCGACACCCGCGCCGGCATCACGGTGGCATTGAGCACCGCCGTCAAACCGGCCGCGATCGCAACCCCCACCAGTCCTCCACCCACGCAGATGGCCGCCGCTTCAAACAGGAATTGCGAAAGAATGCTGTGGGGCTTGGCGCCGATGGCCTTGCGAATCCCGATCTCCTTGGTGCGCTCGGTGACAGACACGAACATGATGTTCATGACACCCACGCCGCCCACGAAGAGCGAAATCCCCGTCACCATGAGGCCGATCATCAGCACCACGCCCATGATGTTGTTGAACGTGCCCACCAGCGTGTCGAGCTTGTTGATGCTGAAGTTGTCCTTCTCGGAGGGACGCTGGCCGCGAATCTGCCGCATGGCACCCGTCACCTCGAACTCGAGATCCGCCATCGACTCCTGCGACGGCGCCTTCACCGCGATGTTCACGTCCTGGCGTCCGCGGTTGCCGCCGTACGCCTTCACGTAGGTGGTGAGCGGCACGTAGATCTCGCGGTCAAAGCTCGGGCCTCCGCCGAATCCGCCGCCGCGCTTTTCCATCACGCCGATCACGCGAAACGCCGTCCGCCCCAGCTTGACCTCTTTGTTGATGGGATCGGCGTCGCCGAAGAGTGCTTTCTTCACATCCGGCCCGATCACGCACACGTTGCGCCGGTAGTGCACGTCGAACTCGGTGATGAAGTGGCCGATGTCGGGCTTGGCATCCGACATCACGATCTGCCTGTCGGTGGTGCCGATGATGATCACGTCCGGCATGGTCTCCGAGCGGTACTTGACGTCCTGCTGCGTATTCATGCTGGGATTGACGATGGCGCGGCCGCGCAGCTTCTCGGCCAGGCGGTCCGCGTCGCGAATCTGGAGCGCCGGACGGTTTCTATAAATGAAAAAGTCGTTCATCACCACCCACGGAAAGCGCGACACGTAGATGACATCGCTGCCTACCGCGGAAAAGCTGTTGCGGAACGCCGTCTGCAGTCCGTTGGCCGCCGTCATGGTGAGGCTCACGGCCACAATGCCGATGACGATGCCGAGCGTGGTGAGCGCACCCCGCGCCTTGTTGGCGCGCAACGCATCCAGCGAGATGCGCCAGGATTCTTCGAGGTCGTTGCGCAGTCGCATGCGGCTCTAGGCTCCGGCCGACGGGGCGCGGCGCGTCGGTGTGTCGCTTTCGATGTGTCCGTCGCGCAGACGCACCACGCGGTGCGCGTGCTCGGCGATGTAGTCTTCGTGCGTCACCAGGATGATGGTCTGCCCGCCCTGGTGGAGCTCGTCGAGAATTCCCATGATCTCGTCGCCGGTCTTGCTGTCGAGGTTGCCGGTGGGCTCGTCGGCCAGGATGATCGACGGGTTGCAAACCAGCGCGCGCGCAATCGCCACGCGCTGGCGCTGACCGCCCGAGAGCTCGTTGGGCTTGTGCTTCATGCGGTCCGAGAGCCCCACGCGCTGAATCGCCGTCTCGGCGCGCTTGCGACGCTCGCCCTTCCCCACGCCGGCGTAGATCATCGGGAGCTCCACGTTGTGGAACACCGTCGTGCGCGGGATGAGATTGAAGGTCTGAAATACAAAACCGATGCGCTGGTTGCGAATGTCGGCCAGCTGGTACTCCGACATGTCGGCCACCATCTGGCCCTCGAGCGAGTACGTGCCCGACGTGGGCGAGTCGAGGCACCCGATCACGTTCATGAGCGTCGACTTGCCCGAGCCCGACGGTCCCATGACCGCGACATATTCATTGCGCTTGATGTCGAGCGAGACGCCGCGCAGCGCATGCACGGTGTCGTCGCCCATGACGTACGTCTTGACGACGTCGCGCAAGGCGAGCGTCGAGCCGTTGTGATTGCCGTTGCTTCCGGGAGTCGTCACTTCTTGTCCGCCATATTATCGTCGTCACCGCCGCCGGGGCCGTGCTGCATGCCCTTCCCCGGCTTGGGATTGTTGTTCACGAGCACCGGTCCGCCGTTGGTGAGGTCCTTTGATATGGCTCTATAGCTGCCGGTCACAACTTCGTCGCCTTCCTTGAGACCGTCGACAATCTCGATCAGCTCGTCGCTCTGAATGCCCGTTTTGACCGGGTGCGCGACGGCCTTGCCGCCGTCCACCACGAACACGATCTCGACGAAGCCGTCCTTGTCGGCCTTGTAGGCTTCCTCGGCCTTCTTGCGGTCTTCACCCTTTTTCGCCAGCTGGTCCACTGTGCGCACGGCCACACTCTGGATGGGCACGCTGAGCGCGCTGTCGTTGGTCTTGGTGAACACGTCGGCAGTGGCGGTCATGCCGGGCCGCAGCGTCTGCGGCGGATCGGTGATCGCAATCTTGATCTCGAACTCGGTCTTCTGTTCCTGCGTGCCGGCGGCGGATGCGTTGGCGCTGTTGGCAATGTCTGTCACTTTGCCCTTGAGCCGCGCGTCGGGGAGCGCGTCGACCTGGATCTCCGCGTCCTG